>DAICZM010000301.1 GCA_027311145.1 Ktedonobacterales bacterium | reverse complement strand
ATGACCTTATAAGTATTATACATCAAAGCGCGTTCAATGTCTTGCCTGACGTGATCTTCTCGGCCAGCGTGATAGTAATCTGCACTGATACCCTGACTTGCTAAAAACATTGCCACCATTTCAGCTTTTTCTTTGGTTGCAGTATAAATAATACCCGTACCGGGCCAGCTTGGCAAAATTTCTAGAAGATATGACAGTTTGTCTGCATCACCATTCATGTGAACAGCATGAAGAAACAAATTAGGACGTTCCATTGTGCCACGCGCTATACATGCTGCGGAACCAATTTGTTGCAAAATATCTTCTTCAACACGTTTGTTCGCGGTTGCAGTTAATGCCAGGACAGGTATATCGGCTGGGATGGCATCTAAGAGCCGTACAATGCGATGGTAATGTGGGCGAAAATCATGGCCCCAGGTGGAAATGCAATGAGCCTCGTCAATGACAATCATGCTGATACGCATCTGGCTAACGCTCCGTTGCCAGTGTAGGTTATCAAGTCGCTCCGGTGCAATAAAGAGTATTTTGATTTTTGCTTGGATCGCCCGTGCCAGCGTGGCTTTATTTTCTTCCTCACTAAAGTCAGAACTCACAATTGCTGCGGGTATGGCGTACACATCATTACAACGCTGACACTGATCACGCATCAATGCCTTAAGCGGAGAGAAAATAACGGTCAGATGAGGATGATACAAACTTGCCATTTGATAACACAACGACTTACCCCAACCTGTCCTTTGGATTGCCAGGACTCTCTTTTTTTGCACAAGCTGTTCAATAATTTCACGTTGCCCCGGATGAAAGCCTGTGGTGATATGAAATCGCTCAAATAAAAGCTGCTCAGGTGAACAGTGTTGCGGTGTAATATAGAATTCCATACACTTATCCTTCTGCAAAAACATTACGTCTGCCTAATGTGTATTTCACCCATTGTAATACGGAGAATATAACTTGTCAATTTCTTTTTACATAAAAAAGTGAGCGTCGCTCGTATATTCATTCTATATGGGCGACGTTCAATGGGTGTATCTATATATTTTGCAGACCAAGCCGTGTCAGCAAAGCCTGAGCAATATCGTAAGGTGTATGCTGCCGTGTAGTAACTTCCACGATCAGCTGGCTCCACTCCTCTTCACTCACCTGCGCTTTGAGCGCACGGGTAACACTGTGCAGAACAAGAGTTTGGATTTCACTGCGCACCTGCCGTTGGGCACGCTGACCGATCATGCCGCTTTCTGTGAGGTAGGCATAGTGTTGCTGGATAGCATCCGCTAGCAGGTCGAGTCCTTGTGCTTTGAAAGCGGATGTTTTGATAATCGGGATGCGCCACTGAACCTGACGGCGATTCTGGTCAAGGCTGAGCAACATCGCCAGTTCCGCAACAGTCTGGTCTGCCCCAGGCTTATCCATCTTACTGACCACAAAAATATCGGCGATTTCCAAAATACCAGCTTTGATGGCCTGCACTTCATCACCCATACCGGGAGCGCACACCACCAGGACGGTCTGTGCAGTACGCATCACCTCAACCTCAGCCTGCCCCGTGCCAACGGTCTCAATAATAATCGTATCATAACCCGCCGCATCCATGGCCCGTACAACATCATGGGTTGAAGCCGCCAGCCCCCCCAAGCTGCCACGGCTTGCCATACTGCGAATAAACACATTGGGGTCGCCAGCCAGCTCCATCATACGAATGCGATCACCGAGGATAGCCCCGCCGCTGAAAGGGCTGGTGGGGTCGATGGCAATCACGCCAATTTTGTGTTCGCGCCGCCGCAGTTCACGCACGAGTTGTGTAACCAGTGTGCTTTTACCAGCACCAGGAGAACCTGTCACACCAATAATATGAGCGTTGCCTGTGTGCTGGTGCAGTTCCGCAAGATGACGCTGGACTTGAGGTGCCTCACTTTCGATCAACGTCACCATGCGCGCAAGAGCGCGCCGATCTCCATTGAGGAGACGTTCAACGATATTTTGCAAGAGCCACCTACACCTCAACAGTCAGGCGATCAGCCTGGACATGCTCACGCACAAATGTAATAATCTCATCAGTTGAAGTTCCAGGGCCAAAGCAGCCTTGGATACCCATCGCCTTAATAGCGGGAATGTCTTCATCGGGCAGGATACCGCCTGCCGCCACGAGTACATCATTGACATCATTCTGCTTAAGCAGGTCCATCACACGTGGGAAAATTGCCATATGGGCACCAGAAAGAATGCTCATAAGCAGTGCATCTACATCCTCCTGAATTGCTGTCTCAACGATCATCTCTGGTGTTTGGCGGATGCCTGTGTAGATCACTTCCATGCCTGCATCACGCAAGGCGCGTGCGATGACCTTCGCACCACGATCATGCCCATCCAAACCAGGTTTCGCGACCAACACGCGAATTGGGCGAATATCAGTCATAGGGAACGACTCCTTTGTCTGCTGCCTGCAAGACTGAACAGTAGAGGCTATGAATAGCACGCTCCTGTTCGGCAAAAAGTTTCTCGTTTTGTTGTTTCAATTCTACAACGGGTATTGGTATGCTGCAAGCCGCAAACAGACTTTTAGCACGTTCAATGATGGCAGTGCGCTCGCTCCATAATCCAGTACTCTTGGTAGAAAACGTCGGAATCGGTAAGCTCTCCAGCACATGTTGTTCGATCTGCGGTTGCACCCATTTATAGGCAGTATAGAGCAGATAGACGTAATCACGCAAAACTCGCGAATTAAGTAGGGCTAACAGCCAATACAGCTCTTCCTGCGCATTTTCTACATGGACATGCGGCACAAGCAAGTAAAGCGTTTGCAAAGCAACATGCCCTCGCACATCAAGCGTGGCTTGAAGATGCGCGCTACTCTTGACTACAAGCAATTTTGGGGCCAGATAGCGGGTCAACGGCTTGATGACATGCTCATGAGCAATCCAATACCGACCCGCAGGAGCGCTATACGGACGCACATCGCTCCCACCGCGCACGACAAGGTGTGCAGCTTGTGGGTCGGTTGGCATGCCACTACGGAGATAGGGGCTGCCTTTGCCAAGCTCCTCGCCGCGCTGGATGCTCACCAAAGTACGCAGTGGCGCAAATACACGCTCTTCCTGTTCCTTTATGTGTTCTCTATTGCTATAGTGGGTATGAATAGCAGTAATCAACGCTTGCACGTTATCACGGCGACCGAGCAGGTAGCGCAGTTGGGCTTGTGGTTGCGCTTGCAGTTGGCTTTGCATCACGTGCTGTTCGTCAGATAACGGTAGCGTCTGTTGCCAGCGTTCACGCCTCCATAACACCTGGTGAGTACAAGCTGGCGGGTGTTTTTGCGCAATAATGACCACAGCCCCAACATGGGCAGCGAAAAGATGTGCAAGATGCCAAAGATGATGCACTGTCGTGAAGGCAAGCAACTGCTGACGCTCTCGCGTAGCATTGATACGCGCAAGTAATGCATCAGGCACGACCAATGCAAGCCAACCACCCGGTCGCACCACGTGTAAAGCCAGTTCGAGAAACAGCAGATAACTATCCGTTTGTCCACGCTGCCATGTGGAGCGATAGCTATGCAAGTCAATATTTTTTGTGGCGAGATAAGGCGGGTTTGCCAGGAACAGATCGACATTGCTGCTCTGTCGCCAAGGCAGACTCAAGCCATCAGCTTGATGAATGTGCAATGGGGTAACTGACGTTGCACACATTTCTGCTATAGCACCCTGCACCTCCATTTCCGCAAGAAAACATGCCACAGGATCAGGATCAAGCCCCCAGAGATTGCGTTGTATCTGTGTCAAAATTATCTCTGGGGCAAGCTGGCGATGCAGGCCTGCCGCAATCATGCGCCGAGCAGCTCCCACGAGAAAATTTCCGCTACCACAGGCGGGATCAAGGACACGCAATGCACTAAGATCAGATGATGCGCTATAACCACACGCGTCTAGGATGCGCTCAACAAGCAGTGGAGGAGTGGAAAAATGCCCGCGCTGTTTGCGCTCCTCCGGCAACAGACTGGCCTCATACCAGCTTTGAGCAGGTTTGATGTTAACCATTGCCCTCCGCTGGCAAACGCTCCAAAGCTGCACGGGCGGCCAGACGCCCGGCCTCTTTAATGCTCGATGCCTGAGCAGTTCCCAATAGCGTCTCCTGCTCAAATACCCCTACGACAAAGGTACGATCATTATTGCGTCCATTTTGCTCCAACACGCGGTAACGCGGTAACGCTCCCGAACGGTTCAAGACGATTTTTTGCAAACGCCCCTTCGGATTCGTATCAAGGGTTTGCTGACTGATCTGCTCAATCATCGGAAAAATCGCACGCGCAATCAAGGCACGGGCGGCCTCTGGCCCCTGATCGATATGAATGGCACCCACCAGAGCCTCCAGCACATCTGCGCAGAGCGAGTCACGAGAACGCTCATTAAACGTGCGCAGATTCGCAATGTCGACGCAGATATAGGGAAAGAGGCCAAGCTGCTGCCCAATCATCGCAAAGACACGCCGACTCACTGCCTCCGACTTGATAGCAGTCATTTCACCCTCCGAAGCATCAGGGAAAGAGCGGTAGATGTACTCTACAACATGCGCGCTAATGATCGCATCACCGAGAAATTCGAGCGTATCATACGAATCACGGCGTGCTGTTTCTGGACAACAAGAATGATGCGTGAACGCTCGTTGCAGCAACATGCGATCATGAAACTGTACCTGAAGTAGCATTTCCAGTGCCGTAAGTTTGTCGTCGGTGTTCCATTCCTCCATACCTTGTATTATATCGTAACAATCAGCATTCCGTCGAGACGGACCAAACAGCAGCTCTATCTTGTCACAGCCAAATTTCCTCCCGATACATTGACTGCTGGCCACCCACCCATCCGCAAACACTTAACAGCTATAGTCCCTTTGCGTTTCTGGCCCACATGCCGGTGAGAGAGGCAATGCAATACGCTGGAGCAATTCGTGCATCTCATAACCAAGAGCCTGTGCGGCCTTCTGCAAATAGAGGTGCGGCATCGGTCGATAGCCTGCCAGGTAGTCTGAGAGGGTGCTACGCGGAATATCAATCTCGGCAGCAAATTCTCTGATAGTATATCCTGACTGCTTAATTTGCTGCTTTAAACTGTTCGGATAGCGTTTGGAAAGTTTTCTGCCCTTCGGAGTTGTATTCATGCTGCCCATAGTTCCTCCTTACGTGTTTGCTCTACGTGTTCTGCTCATACAAAGAAAGAGTACAGAGTGAGTATAGCAAATCAGAATGGCAAAACTATCCGATTCTTGCGCTGCACCACACAATCCGGCATTTTTTGGACATTTTTCGCCTATTTCTCCTTATTTTTTCGTTACACTTCAGCTATACAGAGTGTTTTATAGCAAAAATTTCTCTTTTGGAAAGGATATAGGGAAATAGTATGGATTATCGATTGCCTGAGAAGAGCCATTCTATGGAACGCTGGGCACAACGCCCTGATAGACATTTTTTCACGCTCTTGCAAGAATTTCTTGTCGCCTCTCTACCACTGCTGCCACCCACACTCACACTGACAACAATTCGCCAGGTCCTCGATGTAGCATGTGGCAGCGGCACATGGATACGCGCACTCGTGCGTACCTATCCTCGCCTTGAAGTGATGGGAATCGAGCGCGAACAGCAGATAATAGAGTATGCGCGTTCGCTTTCTTGGTACACCCGTCTGAGCCACAGCAGCTTTCTAGCTGCAGAGTTGTCCGATCTGCCGATCACGCCACAGTTTTTTGATCTTGTGCATGCCCGTTTTCTACCACCATCTTCAACAGGAGAAATGCAGCGACGACAAATACAAGCATTGGCACGTGTCTGTGCGCCAGAGGGCTATGTTGTTTGGACAGAGTGGACATTGCCCACCAGCAATGGAGAGGCATGTACCGCACTCTCCCATCGAGTCAAACAGGCAAGCACGCCGCATTTCTATAGATGTGATGCGCCATATGAAATGGAAACGCTCTTGAGCAACGCCCTGGCCCTGCCTATCGCTGCCTTACAAGTGCAAGAGACGTCGATCATGTACCCTTTAAAAAATGGCAACGAACATCTCGCGACCTCCCTGTCTGAGCT
>DAICZM010000300.1 GCA_027311145.1 Ktedonobacterales bacterium | reverse complement strand
GCCATAGACATCATTAAAAGATTTAAAATTATCCAGATCGAGATACAGCACGCTCCAGGGTTCCACACCGTTGATCTTGTAGTCAATGGCGCGCTCCACCTGTATTCCACCGGGCAAACGTGTAAGCGGCGAAAGGAAATTTTGTTGGGCCCGGCAGAGTTGTCTGCCAATGCAGGCCAGCAACTCTTCGGTATTAAACGGCTTGGCAATAAAACCATCCACGCCAACCTCATAGGCGTGTGCCTTGGCGGTCGAAGAGCAATAGGCACTGAGGATCACTATCGGAATATGCATACTCTTCGGATGCATCCGTAACCGTCGGATTACTTCATAGCCATCGATTCCAGGCAGCATAATATCGAGAATGATCAGATGAGGTACTTCTCTCAGTGCATATTGTACTGCTTCTTCACCATTAGCGACTGAAACCGTCTGATATCCCTCAACTTCCAAGACTTCTACGAGCAAGCCAGCAATGACGCGCTCATCCTCGACAACTAAAATATTGACCATGAGTGTTCCTGCCTCTACGTTTCACTATGCTACACTGAGTGTTTAACGAAGCTCTGAGAGGTTCTTACGCTCATCTTATGAGCGTCTCTCCGATCTTTCCCTGCGGGCAGGAATAGATTTACCCTGCACATTTGAGCCATGCTGCACATTTCTCACATCCCAACCTCCCTCTCACGATAAGCAACACGTTTCATTATGCCATCTACGTAGAATGTAGCGGACAAGCAGATGCGCTATTCACTTCCCTGATGGCTCACCGAGCCACATGCAGGTAATAGTATATTCTCAACTCCACTTACATCACGAGCAAGAGCCTGCCGATTCCTATCTCCCCAGCAGGAATTCAGACAGGTAGAGGATACGCAGAGAAAAGGCATACTAGACAAATAACATCTCCGGGAGTTTCCTTTTCTCTTATGATCCTTCCACAAAGTAGCTTACACCATATCGGATATTGGCTTTACGTCCTGACAACACTGTCGTTTCTGGCACTTCACGGTCAGAGCGGCAGAAGCGTGCTATCTCTTCACCTGGCATACAGCCATGCTAAAATACGCCGATGTAAACCTACCTGACACACATTGATACAGCCATCAAAAAAATAAACACCGCTATGTCATATCCAGTATAACATCCTTCTGCCCTTATGCAAAGTCTTTGTTCGCACAAATTGGCTGATTTTCTTACAATGTGCATGAGCTGTGATCTTTTTGTATGCCTATTCTCTCATAGCAGTTGACGCAATGCCTATCCTGAGATAATATGAAAGCGTATCAAACAGTTTTTAGGGTAACAGAAGGGCACACTATGACTTCACCAGTAGCGGCGGAGCAGTTTATCACATTTCCAAGTAAAGGACAACCTGCATTTCTTCTCGAGGGAGTAATTCATGCTCCGGCACAGGCCGAGATGGCACCCGTCATCATTCTTTGCCATCCTCAGCCCGCCAGTAGCAACATACAAGACCCACTCACACAACTGCTCGCGACACGCCTTGCTGAGGCCAATATGGTCGCCCTACGCTTCAACTTCCGTGGCGTCGGCAAAAGCCAGGGGCAACAGAGCGATGGGCGGTTAGAACCACTCGATCTCGCCGGAGCAGTTGATGCCGCATGCGCTATTCCCGGTGTGAATCCTGCTAAGCTCTGTGTGATTGGCCATGCTTTTGGTGCCTATATTACTCTTCTCTATGCGCCGTTTGATCCGCGTATCCGCACAATTGTCGCGGTTAGCTTGCCACTTTTCCGGGCTACCAATGGCTTCCCTAGACCTTTCGAGCGGCCTAAGCTCTTTGTCACGGGTGAGTTTGATGAAATCTGCCCGCGCTATAAACTTGAACCTTTCGTTGAACAACAAGATGGCCCAAAAGGCATTAAAATCGTAACGGGGGCGCGCCATCTCATGCGTGGCTACGAAGAGGCAACCGTTACCGCCATTCTGAAGTATATAAAGGCTTGGGCCGCGATGCCCGGAGTATAAACCATGAATCTTAGTAACCCCTTGATCGTTCAAAGTGACCGCACAATTTTGCTAGAGGTCGATCATCCACTTCATACAGAAGCCAGAGACGCTCTAGCCCAATTCGCCGAACTCGAAAAATCGCCAGAACACATTCACACATACCGTCTCTCTCCCCTTTCTCTCTGGAATGCGGCGGCGGGCGGCATGACAGCTCCTGCCATTTTAGATCTCCTGGAGCAATACAGCAAATACGCGATCCCGGGCAATATCACCACCGAAATCCGTGAGTATATCAGTCGCTATGGACGGCTCAAACTGATACGCGGCGGTGAAAACAATGAAGGACTTTTGCTGGTTTCCGATGACGCCGCTCTCATCCTGGAAGTGTTACATCACAAACGCATTCAACCCTACCTGCTCCGCCAGATCGACAAATATACCATTCAAGTTGATGCAGCCAGACGCGGCCACGTCAAACAGGCACTTATCCATATCGGTTTCCCGGCAGAAGACATCGCCGGCTATACCGACGGCTCTCCGCTGCCCATCAAACTTCAGAAGGAAACACGCCAGGGTAAAGCATTTAGCCCACGTAAATATCAGGAAGCAGCCGCAGCAACATTCTACGCCGGTGGCGCACTAAGTGGGGGCAGCGGCACCATTGTCTTACCGTGTGGAGCAGGCAAAACCATTGTCGGCCTAGTCGCAATGGCCGATATTCAGCGCGCCACACTGATCCTTACGCCCAATACCATTGCGGTACGCCAATGGATTCAAGAAATTCTCGATAAAACCAACATCGAACCCGGTATGATCGCTGAATATACTGGCGACCGCAAGGATATCGCCCCCATCACCGTCAGCACCTATCAGATCTTGACTTATCGTCGCCCCATTGGCAATGAACAACAAGATGCCCAAGAGTTTTATCCTCATTTCTCGCTCTTCAGTAGTTATGACTGGGGACTGATCATCTATGATGAAGTGCATCTCTTGCCTGCACCCGTATTTCGCATCACCGCTGAAATTCAAGCCCGTCGTCGTCTTGGTCTGACAGCAACCCTGGTACGTGAAGATGGGCGTGAGGCCGATGTCTTCAGCTTGATTGGCCCTAAGAAGTATGATGTTCCCTGGCGCGAACTAGAACGCCAGGGCTGGATCGCTACTGCTGAATGCCATGAAATTCGTGTTAGCTTGAGCGAAGATGAGCAACTCAATTATGCGACCGCCGAGACACGTGAGAAATATCGCATCGCCGCTGAAACACCTGCCAAAATGCTCATCACGCGCCAGATCGCTGAGCGTCATCAGAACGACCAAGTCCTTATCATTGGGCAATATATCGATCAGCTCAAAGCCTTATCCGAAGAACTCCAAGCTCCCTTACTAACCGGACGTACATCAAATGTGCAACGTTCAAAATTATATGACCAGTTTCGGCGCGGTGAGCTAAAACGACTGGTTGTCAGCAAAGTAGCCAATTTTGCCATCGATCTGCCTGACGCCAACGTGGCCATCCAGGTTTCTGGCACATTCGGCTCCCGTCAAGAGGAGGCTCAACGGCTTGGACGTATCTTACGCCCCAAAAGTGATGGCGGACTTGCCTACTTCTACTCGATTGTCACCCGCGATACCTGTGACCAAGAATTCTCGGCAAATCGCCAACTCTTCCTTACCGAGCAGGGCTATCGCTATATCATCGAGGATGCAGAGGCTCTCCTCTCCTAAACAAGAGGGCGCACCCATCTTTCGCTGTATGCCTCAACACATTTTTCTTGACATCATGTTTGCATGAGTGATACCTTGAAAAATAAAGAGGTTATTCTTTAGAGATAGACGAGGATTACATGGCAGATACATACGCAGATGTAACTACAGATGATTTTGATGCCCACGTGCTAACAGCACCATTGATGGTGATTGTTAATTTCTCGGTCGAAAAAAGCACTACCTGTCAAATACAGGAACCGGAATTTGTTGCTATCAGTAAGGAATACCAGGGACGGGTCACATTCGCAAAAATCAATGTTGAAACGCAACCAGACCTGGTACAACGCTGGAATATCGACGGCGTCCCTACACTTATCTTTTTCAAACGAGGGCAAGAACTCTACCGTATCAAGGGAGTTGTCATGCGTGATAAGCTACGTCGCCAGATTGAAGGTGCGCTCCTTGCACAATGACATGCAGACGGGCCAGCCATCTGACCCGTTTTCTCTGCCTACAATACATTTTTGAGGAGTTTTCGTGACACACATTTATCCTATTGTCTTACATGCATCATTACATGAAACTATTTGGGGGGGACGGCGTCTGGAACGTGATGGATGGAAACACCTTCCAGAACAAGCTGCCACTGTTGGTGAGGCCTGGGAAACTGAAACCAGTACCATTATTCAAAATGGTCCCTATGCGGGTCAAACGCTGGGCATGCTGGTCAACATGCTCGGCGAACAACTGCTTGGCAAACAAGCTACCACAATCTTTGGACAACGTTTCCCACTACTAGCAAAATTTATTGATGCCAACGCACAACTCTCGGTACAGGTTCATCCGAATGATAGCTACGCCGCCCAACACGAAGGGGGCAAACTCGGCAAAACAGAATTCTGGTATATTCTCGCTGCCGAACCCGATGCTACCGTCGTCCATGGTTTCAAACACACAACATCGCGCGACGCCGTTGCGCAAAGCATTCATGATGTGACGCTTGATACCCTCTTACACAAAGAAATCGTCCACGCGGGCGATGTCATTTTCGTTCCCGCCGGCACGGTTCATGCTATCGGACAAGGAGTTCTCCTCTACGAACTGCAAGAATACTCCGATGTGACCTATCGCATGTATGATTATGGACGCCTCTCCGCCCAGGGAAAACTACGCGAACTGCATATCCAGCATTCCCTCGCAGTCTCGCACTATACACCATCTACTACGATTAAAGTGACACCTATTGCCCTGCCCAACCGCTCTGGATACGAAGAACGCTGTCTCGTGGCCTGTCGATATTTTGTCACCTGCGAACTCCATCTCCCTGAGCATGGAACACTCTCGGCCCAAACTGGAACTAGTTGCGTCATTCTCACCTCGCTCGGAGCCAATATCACGCTCTTTTATGGTCCAACATTGGGCGAGCACGTACATCTCACACGAGGACAAAGCATGGTACTGCCAGCTGCCCTCGGAGCCTATCGAATTGAGGGGCAAGGCGTTCTAGTACGCTCCTATGTACCAACTGCTGAGGATGAGGCATGGCACTTGTGGCAAACGCGTAACGCGGTTAGTGTCTCATAGCTTTCTCGAAGAAGAGGGTATTAGAAAAATTTGGGAAACCCTTTCCCACGAAGAGTTTCCCAATCACTCGCTGTGCCGCCGCTTCTTGCGCTCTTCATCCAAATCCGTAATCGTGCTTTCTACCACATTCTCTTCGCGCTCCGGCTCACGAAATTGGTAAAGCGCATTTCCATTCATAAATGTACGTTGCATCTGACTCACTTCAGAAACAGTATGCGCAACCGTTGCCGTGACACGGACAACCAGCAAGATCACAAAAAGGAAACCCCATACCAGCAATCCCACGAGCAAGGTAATCACACCACTAATCACACCGTAGCCAATTCCACCCACTTTACTGTTGATAACAGTCTCATAGACCAGCATCGCGATGATTGGAATCCAGAAAAAATTCACCACGACCGCCAGTAGCCAGCGTAAAAACCAGAAGACGGCCTTCACCGGGTCAGAAGGCATCTCCCAAGATGGTATCGCCGCCCACTTTCGTTTATTCTTGCCCAACCTCGTTTTCTGTTGCATAAGATAACTCCACGCCTCACCATTCTATCCGTACAATACCCCTACGCCTATTGTAGCAGTACGCACGCACTTATGCCAGTAGAGAGGTGCATGACTAGCTCAACTGAACCAGCAGGCTAGCTTTTCCTTCGTTTGTCTGCAATCCCAGCCAGGGCGTACTACGCTCACCATCTGTCTCCAGATGAAAAGGGCCATATGTTGGATTAGCAGGCAGTGTGCTATAGAATACCGCCTGTAAGGTAAGCTGCGGCAACGCTGGTATTGCCTGCGTCAAAGGAAATGCG
>DAICZM010000002.1 GCA_027311145.1 Ktedonobacterales bacterium | reverse complement strand
CAAGATGGAGCAAGGGCGTTAGTGATCGAGATTGATACGCCGGGCGGTGATATTGACTCGATGAAAAGCATGACACAGGAAGAGCTTGCCAGTAGTGTGCCTGTGATCACCTATGTTGCTCCAACAGGTGGACGGGCAGCGTCAGCGGGAGCGTTTGTGGCCCTGGCTGCGCCAATTGTGGCGATGGCTCCCACAACGCGCATTGGAGCTTCTAGTCCGGTTACGAGTACTGGGGCGGATATTGGCAGTACACTGAAGGCGAAGATCGAGAATGATCTGGTTGCTGCCATTACAGGTTTTCAGCATCGTTATGGACGCAACGAGACATTGGCAGCATCAATGGTGACATCTGCAAAATCATTTGATGATGCAACCGCTATCAGCACACATCTCGTTGATTTGGGGGCGAACAGCGTGCCAGCTTTGCTCAGTGCGGTGAATGGCGAAACGATCTCTCTCTCTGCTGGTCATGCTGTAACGCTGAACACAGCCGGTGTTGGCATCAACACAATAGAATCTTCGTGGTTTGATGCATTCTATGCTTTTTTACTTGATCCGAACGTATCATTTCTACTTTTTGTAGTTGCTTTGATTGGTATCTATCTGGAGATTGCCCATCCGGGAACGATTGTGCCGGGTGTAACAGGTGCCCTTGCCCTGTTACTCTTCTTTTTCTCGATTGGATCGCTCACCCCTAACTGGGTAGGACTGGCATTGATGGCTCTTGCATTTGTCTTTCTCGTGCTAGATGTGCGTTTGCCAACACATGGTGTTCTAAGCGCAGGAGCGGTGATTGCCCTTGTCGTTGGTGCGATGCTTTTCTTTAACGGGAATAATACATATGGTGGGCCGCAACTGAATATGTGGGTTGTCTATCTTATGGCAGGCGTGATTGGAGCCATCGGTTTTACGCTGGTAACAGTCATTGTGCGTGTGCAAAGGTTACGGGTGACAACGGGTGTAGAAGGCATGATTGGGTGTCGTGCGACAGCACTGACACCATTGCTGCCAGAAGGGCGCGTGCGTTATGGCGGTGAAGACTGGGCGGCAACCCTGGAAGCACCAGCGACCTCGGCTGATGAAGGCTCAGAAGTGCAGATTGTTGCAGTTGATGGATTGCGCTTGCATGTGCGTCTGCTCCACACTTTTATGCAGCCTCATGTAGGGACAGATACAGATAGAGAGATGATAGTTCCACAAGAGAGCGGGAACCTCTAAAGGAGGCGTATGATGGGGACATTTATACTTGTCGTGATTGTTGCAATTGTGCTGATTGTAATTTTGCTTTTGCTCTCGGCCATTCGGGTAGTGCAACAATACGAACGTGGTGTGATTTTCGTGCTTGGACGATTGATTGGTGCAAAAGGGCCGGGATTATTTCTCGTTCCTCCGTTCATTTCGCGCATGATGCGTGTAGACCTGCGTATTGTCACGCTTAATGTGCCGCCGCAAGAGGTGATAACCCGCGATAATGTGACGATTAAGGTGACAGCGGTACTCTACTTCTATGTTGTAGACCCGGTGGCAGCGGTTGTCAATGTGATGAATTTTATGCAAGCGACGACACAAATTGGGCAGACGACATTGCGCAATGTGATGGGCCAGGCTGAACTGGACGAATTGCTCGCGCAACGCAACAAAATCAATCGTGAGCTGCAAACGATCATCGATGAACATACAGAGCGTTGGGGTGTCAAAGTGACAGCGGTGGAGATTAAGGATATCGAGCTACCAGCCACGATGCAGCGGGCGATGGCAAAGCAAGCGGAAGCCGAGCGTGAGAAACGAGCGAAGATTATCCATGCACAGGGTGAATTGCAAGCATCAGTACAACTTGCCGAGGCGGCGGCCATTATTGGTTCGCAACCGAGTGCATTACAGCTCCGCTATTTGCAAACATTGACGGAGATTGCCGTTGAGAAGAACTCAACGATTATTTTTCCGTTACCAATAGACCTGATTCAGCCGATGATACGGCTCATGCAGGCGCATACCGATATGGGTGCGCAAGAGCATAATGGGGATGTACATGCAACGATACCCGTTCCGCCGATAACACCACGCTAGTGGGCGACTAGATGAGCAGAGAACAAAAGAGGAGGGAGAGTATCATCTCCTCTTTTGTTGCTGTGATGCTTAGCTGCCTGATGTTTCATCGCGTTTTGCTCGTAGATACTCGGAACACGTGCGATAGGTTTCCTCAGGAATAAGGCCCTTCGACATGTAATGATTGAGCATGACATCGAGTTTTAGGATGCTCATCAGATTATATCCGTGATAACGTAGTCGTCCAGCCGCGCCATGTTCACGGTCTATGAGTACAATAACATCTTTGACTTTGATCTCATTCTCTTCAAGAAGAGTGGCAGTCTCTAGTACGCTGCTGCCTCGGGTAATGAGATCATCAATGATGAGAGCGGTATCGCTTGTCGTAAAGCGGCCTTCAATGCCACGTTTGCCGGTTCCCTCTGGGCGTGTGCGCGCATAGATGAGCGGGGTATCCGTTTCGAGGGAATAGGCAGAGGCGAGCAATAGCCCACCGACTGGTACGCCAGCAACGAGGCTGAAGGGGTGAACACGTGGACGACGTAGTGATTGAGCGAGATTTATTTCTTGCTGCATTAATTTACTGGCAACACGCAGCGCGACGGGATGACTGATGAGGACCTTGGGGTTCACAAAGACGGGGGAACTGACAGCAGATTCGCTGACGGTAAAGCTCCCGAACTGGACGCCTCCCAGATCAAACAATATTTGCGCTAGCCAGAGATTGTCCAATGACTGCTCTTTCGCCACCTAAACATCCTTTCTCTTTGAAGAGTAACCTGTTTCTTCAGTATATCATATGTCGTTGGGGCCGCCAACTGTTGAAACACTCTTGCATTGCACGCGGTGCTATGATACCCTAGTCAGGTAATGAGAGACGGCTGTTAACTGGTCAGGTGAAATACGATGCCAATTGTTAGCTTATCACAGGTGGGGAAATCGTTTGGTGCGGAACGCATCTTTGCGCAGGTAAATTTTCAGATCAACGAACACGACCGCATTGGTCTGGTTGGCCCCAATGGGGCCGGGAAATCTACAATGCTCAACATCCTTGCGGGTCGTGAGCAGGAAGATGAGGGCACTATTGCGGTTGCACGCTCGACACGCATCGGTTACCTCGCACAGATGGTAGATTTTCAGCCACACAATACGTTGCGCGAAGAGATGCTGAGCGTGTTCGCGGAATTGCGTGTCTGGGAACAAGAATTGCACGCGTTGGCACAAGAAATGGCTGTACCTATGATACAAGAAGATAGCCAGTTACATGCACAGTTGTTAGCGCGCTATGACGATCTCCAGATGCGCTATGAGCATGGTGGTGGCTACACCTATGAAAATCGGGTCGAGCAAGTGCTGGATGGGCTAGGGTTTACCCGTTAGCAACAGGCGGCTCCGGTAATGAATCTGAGTGGTGGGCAGCAAACACGTGCTGCGCTGGGTAAGCTCTTATTACAAGATATCGACCTGCTATTACTCGACGAACCGACGAACCATCTTGATCTGGATGCCCTGGAATGGCTAGAAACCTATTTGAGTAGCTGGAAAGGTGCGCTGGTTGTGGTGGCGCATGATCGCTACTTCCTTGATAAAATTGTTTCGCGCACCATAGAGCTAGCCTTTGGGCGTATTGAAGAATATCCGGGAAACTATACAAAATATCTTGAGTTGCGTGAAGAACGGATGGACCGCCGCGTGCGCGAATATGAGGCTCAACAGGCATATATTGCTCACACGGAAGAGTTTATTCGTCGCTATAAAGCAGGTCAACGCAGTCGAGAGGCGCGTGGGCGGCAGACATTGCTCAACCGCATGGCACGTGTAGAGCGTCCACAAGATTTTCCCGAACTGGCTTTTGAGTTTACACCTGTGACTGACAGTGGGCTGGTGGTGGTTGCCATGCAGAAACTTACCGTTGGCTATGGAAGCGATACCCGTTCACCTTCGCAGACGGGTATGCCGATGGCATTAATGAACGTGAATGAGGTCGAGTTAGTTCGTGGTGATCGTGTTGGGTTGCTTGGTCCAAATGGCTCGGGCAAGACCACGTTGTTGCGTACCTTGATTGGTGAGCTGGCGGCGCTGAGTGGTCAAGTGCAAATGGGGCATAACGTGCGCATTGGGTATTATTCGCAAACTCATACGGGCTTAAATATGGCAAATAGCGTGCTTGATGAGATTCGTGAGGTGAGTACGTTCAGCGAAGAGGGAGCGCGTGGTTTTCTTGGGCGTTTTCTGTTTTCGGGTGATGATGTTTTTAAAGCGATTAGTATGCTGAGTGGTGGCGAGCGTAGTCGTGTTGCGTTGGCAAAACTCACCTTGCAAGGGTCAAATTTTATGGTTTTGGATGAGCCAACGAACCATCTTGACTTGCAATCGCGCCAATTACTTGAAGAGGTGCTTGGCGAATATGAGGGAACGCTCTTATTTGTCTCGCATGACCGCTATTTTATTGACCGTCTGGCGACAAAAGTGTGGGTGGTCGAACAAGGAACGCTGATTCCTTATTTGGGCAACTATACCGAGTATCGCATGCACAAGCAGCAAATTGTGCAAAATACGCTTGTTGCGCCTGCAAAAAAATCCAGCGTAGAGAACACAAAAACGGTGGCAGCGGCAAAAACGTCTGGAAAGAAGGGCGCGAAAGTTAAAGCACGCACTGTTGAGGATGTGGAGGGTGATATTGAGAAGGCCGAAACGCAGATAAAAGAGATTGAAGCGGCTCTGGAAGTGGCCGCCCTCAATGCAGATGCTGCTCAACTGACGCAATTGACAGCTGATTATGAACAGGTAAAAGCCCGTGTTGAGCAATTGATGAACGAATGGGAACACCTTGCGGATATGGCCTCATAGCGCAGCATTGTCAGCCATAGCGGCGATGATAGCAAGCGTAAAGCTAGCGATGTTTGCGCACCCCTCTAACAATCCCGACGATCAGGCCGCCACTGGCCAGTACAAATGGCAGGATAGCCGCCAGCAGAAGCCAGCCGCCAGTAAATATAAATGGCACAAAGAGATTGGGATGGTTGCCGATAGCCGCAAAAATTCTGCTTTGAAGGGGTTTATACAGAACGCTCCCGAGCAGGGCGGCAGTGATGAGTGAAAATAATAGTGTCAGAAACATCCGAGAAAAGCCATAGCGGTACGCTCCTCGTGCCGCGTTTACGCAGAGAAGTGCCAGGCCCAGACTGAGCAGTAGTAATCCCAGAAGGGTTGGTAGGTGTGAGAAGATCAATATACCGCCTCCTGCCAGCCCCAGGACGACGCCGGTGAACTGCACAAGAAATCCTAGTAGGAATGAGCGACCATTCTCCTTGGGGGGCGTGGTCGTCTGTGAAAATGCTTGGGCCTGCATACTCCCGCTTGCCTGTGCCGTTGCCATGGCTGCCATGATAGTGTTCTTAATGGTATAGGACTCTGTGTTTTTTGCGTCTAGCTCGATGGCATGTTGGATGGCAGCAAAGGCCGGTTGGTATTGACCAATATTGCTGAGCAAGACGGCGCGCAGACTCCAGATCAGGGCATTGTATGGCTCGAGTTGAGTGAGCTGTTCGACAACGACCAGTGCTTCCTGGAAATGACCAAGTGTGCCAAGCAGTTGCCCTTTCAAGAGCAAGGCTGTCGTCGCTTGTGGTTGTATCTGTAGGACTTGATTGGTGATAGCCAATGCCTCAACTGGATGTTGCATGCGCACTGCCTGCTGGGCTTGTTCCAAAAGAATCTTGCATTGTTGTTCAGTGGTACCAACTGAAGTCAGACCAGATGTGTTGCGTGGTGCAGTTTGTTGTGTCAATGTTGCTGTTGCATGCGTTTGTGGTGGCACTCCTGTTGGAGCAGTGGATGTGGCGTAGGGTCCTGTAGAGGGGGAAAAAGGTGTAGCAGTTTGAGTTTGGAATGGTGGTTGAGGTGTAAGATTGATGGGCAGATCGCCAGTCAAGGTGAAGGGGGTTCGTTCTTGCCCAAAAAGTGTAGGGGCATATTGTGCGCTCAAAGATGTGGACAGGAATGTATGGAGTTGGTGCAAGGTAATTGTGCCAGTGCTTGGGTCGTTGGCTGGTCCGCATAAACCGAGAATGCTGCGATACATGAAGACTCCGAGGCCGCGCTCACCTTGTTCTGGTAGTTGTTCATTGCCACGTGAGGAGCAGAGAAAGAGACGATTGTTTTGTTGCTCAGGAATATTGGGGAGTGTGGAAGCCAAGAGGGGGCGGTAGTCATGGGAAGTTGCACTGCGCATCTGCCATGCGGAACCCGTGTGCATACAATCGAGGATGATGAGAATGTGAGCGGCTCGACTGCGTGCCAGGATGTGGCGTGCTAATGATGGTAGATGTAAGGCGGTTGAGGGGTCCTGGTAGAATGTATTGGTGCAAGCCAGATAACCATCACCGCTGCGTTCGTCCACGAAGGCATGTCCAGCAAAATAGATGAGGATGGAGTCATCAGGGGCGACGGTATTGATGCAGTGATGCATGAGGAGTGCTTCGAGTAGTTCGCGGGTTGCATGTGTGCCTTGCACGTGTTGCACATCAGCCGGTGACCATTTGCCGCCTTGCGTATTGACCAGCCATTGAGCAAGAGCGCGTGCATCATTTTCGGCAAATTGAAGCGGTCGAAATGCAGCATCTTGATAGTTATTGATTCCTATAATAAGTCCTAAACGTTTGCCCATTTGGCTCTCCTTACGCCCCTGGATGTTCTGTTGCCTTGCTATTGTACGATAGAGTATAGGTATTGAGGAAATAAACTCGTGAGAAAAGGTACTTTTGGCGGTGATTTTCGCCTGCGCACACTGTAATATACTCATGTGAACGTACCTGTTCTGAAAGGATGAAGAGCGGTGCCACGTATTATCGGATTAACGGGTAATATTGCTTGCGGTAAAACATCGGTTGGTGGCATGTTGCGTGGGTTAGGGGCGGAACGCTATATTGATGCGGATGCCGTGGTGCATCATTTATATGAAGCGGGCCAACCAATTGCTGTACAGGTGACAGAGGCATTTGGCGCGCAGGTTGTCGCAAACGATGGCAGCATCGACCGTAAGGCCTTAGGGGCCATTGTCTTTCAAGATGCGGAAGCCATGAAACGCTTAGAGGGTATTGTACATCCGGCGGTAGGCAAGGCCTTGATGCATGAGTTAGGGCAGGTGAGTGCGCACGGGATTGCGATTATTGATGCAGTGAAGTTGCTGGAAAGTAGTTCAGGTGCGCTTTGCCAAAGTAAGTGGTTGGTGATGTGTCCTGAGGAGCAAGAGAAGCAGCGTTTGATGGGGCGCAATCACTTTAGCGATGAGGAGGCATGGGCGCGTATCCGAGCGCAGCCCGCTGTGGCACCGCGTCTTATGCTGGTAGATGAGGTGATTGACAATAGTGGTTCTCTTGAGGAGACATACCGTCAGGTACAGGCAGCCTTCGAGCGTTTCTGTCAGAAATTTCCTGAATAGTGCGCTTGCAATATTTTTGAGAGGAAAGCTGGCAGAGCCAGAAAAACTCTAGCGTAAATGTATTGACAGCTATCAGGATAGCACGTATAATCTCACCAGTCATAGCTCCCATGCTCTATCAACGTCGTTTGTACCATCTATTGTATGTGTAAGAGGCCGATGGTTATCGGTTTTTATCGAAATGGAATGGTAGAGGTTGCGCTGGTGAGGTTTACCAAAGTGAGGACGTATATTATCATCATAGGAGGAAGTAGTTGTTGAGAATAGCTCTCTGCGATTTTAATTCCTCTTCCGATAACCAGTACGACGTATTTGGTATTGCTGAAGGAGGCTAACTGCGATATGCAGAAGAGTTGGTCACGTATTTTCGCGTTGACAATGGGCATTCCCCTATTGCTAGCGATTTTGTCAGCTTGTGGGGCCGGCACTACAACCGGAACTGGCAGTGCAACATCGACCGCGAACAAAATCATTAAGATTGCGACAGATTTCCCTGTATCGGGTAAAGACACCAGTAGTGGTAAACCAGCGGAGAATGGTGCAGCCCTGGCGGTTGCGCAGGCAAACTCGAGTAATGCGATCCCAGGATATACACTGGTGTTTGTACCAAAAGATGACGTGGGTGTGAGTGGTATCCATGATCCTGCTGTTGGTGTGCAGAACGTTAAGGCTTTGATTGGTGATGCGCTAGTCGCTGGTATTGTCGGTCCATTCAATAGTAATGTGGCAAAGGCCGAAATGCCGGTAACAAATCAGGCTCCAATCGCAATGATTAGCCCATCGAATACCAATCCCTGTTTGACAAAGAACACGGCAGCTTCCGGCTGTAGTGGTGCAAATGACCAATTGGCGACGTTGCGACCGACAGGGAAAGTTACCTACTTCCGTGTTGCGACAACGGACGATCACCAGGGTCCGGCCAATGCTGACTACTTGTATAAGACGCTGAACTATCGTAAGGTCTATGTCATTGACGACGCAGAAACCTATGGTATTGGTATCTCAGCGAACTTTGAGAAGGAATGGAAGGCTCTGGGCGGCACTCTGCTCGGCCATAGCAGTGAGCAAAGCTCGACAACTTCGTATGTTTCGTTGCTAACACAGATTGCTGCTCAAAAACCTGACGTCATCTACTTTGGTGGTCTTGACTCTACTGGCGGTATCCTGCTGCGTCAGCAGATGTTGCAGGTTCCTGGCTTGCAGAATACGCCATTCGCTGGTGGTGATGGTCTGGTTACTAGCACCTTTGCAACTACCATTGGTTTGAACAATGGTGGTCCAATCTACGCAACGGTCGCAACAACCGATGCGTCGAACACATCATCTGCGCAGAGCTTTATCCAACAGTACGACAAAACCTATGGTGCTGCTGCTCTCGGCGCGTACAGCGCGGCAGCTTATGACTGCACCAACATTCTGATCCAGGCGATTAAGACCGCGATTAGCAATGGCGCGACTGTTCCGACAAACTCCAACGACGCGGCAGGCGCGAAAACGTTCCGCCAGTCTGTGATCAATGCTATTCAGAACATCTCATTCACTGGTGCATTAGGGGCACAGGCATTTGACTCCAATGGTGATACGACAAACCGCGTGATCACCATTTACAAACTTGCTGCCAATACCAGTGGCAAGCCTGACTGGATTTATGCGACAGCGGTTACTGTTTCGTAAGTTCATTGTCTGCTGCCTGATCGGTATGGTACAGAAGAGCGTCTTGTACAGACACATCTGATGCTGATAGTGTTGACCTATCCGGCTTTCAGACGATATGAGGGGAAGCGAGCATAACAGAGGATACTCCTCTGTTATGCTGTTTCCCTTCTTCATACTGTATGCTTTCTGATGGAAGGTGGTAATCCACGTATGACGTTATTTTTACAAGAATTAATTGTGGGACTGGCAACAGGAGCAATTTATGCTCTTATTGCTCTTGGCTATACAATGGTGTATGGAATCATTGAACTGATTAATTTCGCTCATGGCGACGTTTTCATGATTGGAACCCTCGTTTCTATTGTTGTGCTGAACTTCTTTGGTGTGACCTCCTCATCCAAACCCACCGGCTTTGCTCTTGTTGCTATTTTGGTTGCAACGTGCCTGATCTCCATGCTGGTCTGCGCTGTCTTAGGCGTGACCATTGAGCGGATTGCCTATCGGCCCTTGCGTAACGCACCACGTCTGGCTCCTCTGATCACTGCGATAGGTGTATCGCTCGTCCTAGAAGATATGGGAAAGCTTTGGAAGGGCGTGAACTTCATCTCTTTCCCTCAGATTTTCCCCATTGTCAACTATGATATTGGTCCTGTGACTGTCAGTAGCGTCAATATTCTCGTCTTGGTAGTGGCCCTTCTGCTCATGGTGGGCTTGCAACTGCTTGTTTCAAGAACGAGTATTGGGCGTGCGATGCGCGCAGTTGCGCAAGACCGAGAAGCGGCAGCTTTAATGGGTGTCAATGTAGACTTTATCATTGCCTTCACCTTTTTCATTGGGGCGGCGCTGGCCGGAGCAGCGGGCTTTGTGTATGGGTTGCAATACGGTAGTACGGTCTTCTATATCGGCTTTCAGCTCGGCTTGATTGCGTTCACGGCGGCAGTCCTGGGTGGTATTGGTAATATCGCGGGAGCAATGTTGGGCGGCATTGTGATTGGTGTCGTAGAGGCACTCGCGACGCTTATTCCTGATACGGTGTTACCGCATGGTGGTGCGGCCTGGACCCGCGCAATTATTTTTGCGATCCTGATTCTGATCCTGGTGTTTCGTCCTTCGGGGCTTCTGGGGCAACAGACACCGGAAAAAGTTTGATGCTGCGCGCAGCTTATTAACCTGAAAAATGGAGTGATACTCGCATGGCTGTATCAAGAAATGCGCCAACGCTTTTCCCGGCGGGCGATACGCGCAATCTGCTCATAAAATGGGTTGTTGCTCTAGTCATTCCCGTCGTGGTCTTTATCTCCTTCTTTGGTGAGGCGGTAGTAAATACTATCGTTTCTCCCTCCACCGCTACTCTTGGTGTGCCGACAGACCCCTTGTCTTTGACGCTGGTTGCGATCTTTACCGTCATCTTTTATGTAACAATCATTGGGCTGGCGGGCTATCTCGTGGCAACCGATACAGGGAAACAAGGGATGTTAAGTGTGTGGTTGGACATGCTGGCTTTCATGGTTGTTCCGATTGTACTCGTGTATTTGCAAGGATTAATTATTGGTCTGGCTCTGAGTGCCATCGTTTGGGCGATCTACTTCCTTGTGAAAAACCTATTCAAACGCAATAAAGCCGTCGTAGCTGCCGTTGCGCCAAGTGCGCATCGCTTAGACAGTGACGAGCGAGACACCGTGCGACATCGTGCAATGATAGGGGCATTCTGGTTTGCGGTTGTTTTAAGCGTGGCCTGGCTTGTCCTAGACCTGAGCTACATTATCAACGGGCAACTGTCTACGATACTAATTATCTATGTGGTCGTGCGTACATTCGTGTTGCCAATTCTTGGCTATGGTGTCGGGCATCTGAGTGGAATTGTGACGCTATATCTTGCCAGACCAGCCAAGAAGAAGCCTACTGCGAATGGTGAAAGCCAGAATGGTCAGAAACAGAAGGCTGCGCAGGCAAGCACGACCTCTGTGTTTAGTGACCTACCCTTGAAGAGTTCGGGTGCGCGTCGTTTCTTCCTGACCCTGGTGCTGGCCTTTATCCTCTTTTACCCTATTCTCGACCCATTTTTGTTTGGCTCCGGTACAGATGGCCGTCTAGCTGGCTATGGTGACGCTGGCTACTACGTGATTCTTGCACTTGGCCTGAATATTGTCGTCGGCTTTGCCGGTCTGCTCGATCTGGGTTATGTGGCATTCTTTGCCATTGGCTCTTATGTATGGGGTATTGTTGGTTCAAATCAGCTTTCCGTGATTACGGGTATTCCGATCAATGTGGCAATTCTGCCCTGGCTCTTTTGGCCGATGCTGATTGTCACGGCCCTGATCGCCGCCTTTTGGGGTGTGCTGCTCGGTGCGCCAACCTTGCGCTTACGCGGGGACTACCTGGCAATTGTGACGCTGGGTTTTGGTGAGATTGTGCCAATTGTTTTCTTGGAGTTGGACAAATATACCAATGGTGCTAATGGTATCGTCGGTGTCCAACCGCCAGCATTTCCGGGTGTTGATTGGTCAAGCTCTACCCCTTACTACTACTTGATTTTGGCGTTGATTGCGCTCGTGATTTTTGCCAATGTTCGTCTTCGCGACTCACGCCTGGGGCGGGCTTGGGTGGCAATTCGCGAAGATGAAATTGCGGCGGCATCCTCAGGTATCAATCTGGTAAATACGAAACTGTTCGCTTTTGCGGCTGGTGCGTTTTTCTCTGGTATTGCGGGAGCCTATCATGCAGCCAAATTGGGTAGTGTCTCGCCCGACAATTTTAGTTTTGGAGACTCAGTGATCTATCTGGCGATGGTCGTCATTGGCGGCATTGGCAGTATTCCGGGCGTAATCGTGGGTGCGCTAGCCGTGTATGCGATCAATGAGTTTATCCTGGCGCAACTGGATACCCTGGCAGCCGACCCGACCAATTTTATCCATCAGATCTCTCTGGCCATTACCAGCGTTATTCCCGGTTTCACGTTCGGTAATATTCGTAATCTGACCTTTGGGGTGATTCTGATTGTGATTATGATCTTCCGTCCAGAGGGGTTAATCCCAAATGCGCGCAGGCGGCGTGAGTTGCACCGCACCGAGGCTGATTCGTTTGAACTTGAGCCGTTAGAGGTTCCACCAGGTGCGCCAGACTTTGAGTCTGAAGTGCATGTTGAGTAGTCGTAAAGAGGATATTCATGAGCATTGCAGCAGAGAATATGCATACCGGAACGCCACTTCTGGAACTGAGTCAGGTGACAAAGCGATTTGGTGGCCTAACGGCAGTGAAGGATGTGAGTTTTAACATCTGGCCTAAAGAGATCATTAGCGTGATTGGTCCAAATGGTGCTGGCAAAACAACCGTCTTTAATCTGATTACCGGCATCTATGTCCCTACTTCTGGCGATATTCTTTTGCAAGGAAAGTCACTGCTCGGTCTCAAGCCGAATGAGGTCGTTGTGCGTGGCATCACGCGCACATTCCAAAATATTCGTCTGTTTAATAATATGACGGTCTTGGAGAATGTGCTGGTAGGTGAGCATACACAGTTAAAAGCCTCTGTGTTGGGATCGCTCTTCCACACTCCACGTGTGGTACGTGAGGAGAGCGAGGCACGCAGA
This sequence comes from Ktedonobacterales bacterium, assembly GCA_027311145.1. Classification (GTDB taxonomy): domain Bacteria; phylum Chloroflexota; class Ktedonobacteria; order Ktedonobacterales; family Ktedonobacteraceae; genus DTNP01. The sequence continues at coordinate 18,781 of DAICZM010000002.1, read as the reverse complement.
CGCGCTCTTGAGCTACTGTCGTTCTTTGGTAATGTGTTGGTAGAACGACAAGATGAGTATGTGATCAATCTTTCTTATGCCGACCGCCGCCGTGTGGAAATTGCGCGTGCGCTGGCTGCAAATCCAAAGCTGTTGTTGCTAGACGAGCCAACCGCTGGCATGAATGAGGCCGAAACATTAGATGCGGTGAAGTACATTCGCCGTTTGCGCGACGAGTTAGGGTTGACTATTCTGTTGATCGAACATAAGTTGGCAGTAACGATGGGCATGTCTGATCGTATTGCTGTGTTAGATTATGGGCAAAAAATCGCAGAAGGTCTACCGGAAGAAGTGCGGCGCGACGAGCGTGTGATTACAGCCTATCTGGGGAAATCGAAAACGGGCGATGAACATGTCACCGAACTATAGGCTACCCGGTAGTATCGAGTGGCAAAGAGGAACAGGTAACGGAGCGAACAATGTCTACGATGTTACGACTAGTTGATATAGATGCGTATTATGGCCCAAGCCAAGTGTTACATAGTATATCGCTTGAGGTCAACAAAGGCGAGATTGTTTGTCTGCTAGGAGCGAATGCCGCAGGTAAGACAACAACGATGAAGACGATCTTTGGTTTGGTGCGTGCCAAACATGGCAAGATTGAGTTTGATGGGCAATCGATAGAAAAGCGTCTCCCAGGTGATATTGTACGCTCTGGTCTGGTCTTGGTCCCGGAAGCACGCCGTATTTTTGCGCGCATGACGGTGCTAGAAAATTTGCAAATGGGAGCGTATAGTCGCAGTAGCCACAGTGAAATTGCGGCTGATCTCGATCACGTCTGCCAGATTTTTCCGCGCATCAAAGAACGTTTGAAACAAATTGCGGGCACAATGTCGGGTGGTGAACAGCAAATGTTGGCAATGGGACGTGCCTTGATGTCACGTCCGCGCATGATCTGTATGGACGAACCGTCGATGGGTCTTTCTCCTATCCTTGTAGAGACGGTCTTTGATACCGTGAAGCAAATTCGGAGTGAGGGTGTGACGATCTTCCTGGTTGAGCAGAATGCTTCAATGGCACTCGGCCTGGCAGATCGTGGCTATGTTATCCAGACCGGTAATATTGTTTTGAGCGATACTGCTGCAAATCTGCTGCAAAATGATCAGGTTCGGCAGGCCTATCTTGGTGGTGCATAGGGTGTGCATGCGCGTTTTGCCTGCTTATTGGCTTGGCAAAACGCGCATGCTGTTGCTCTGGCTCAGTGTTGGTCGAGCTTGCGATGAAGCTCCTCGATGCGTAGAATAACGTCTTTGAGTGTTGTGACGCGCAAGTCCTCCATGTCTTCGCGTAGCGTCTCCAGGCGTTCCAATAATTCCATGTCATCATATTCTTCGTCGTCAAACAGTATCTCATCCTCTTCTGTTGCGGGATGTGCTTGATTGTCAGGGTTTGGTTTGTTCACGTGATGGCTCCTTCAATGTGTCGGTAGATATAATCCTTACGAAAAAAGAAACGAAGTATTGGCATTTTCATAACTCCAGCCGGCCTGTGTGTCATTCCCCGTATCGACCAGTGTTGGCTGTCCCTGGATGGCTCCATGTGGGTCGATGGTTACGGTATAGAGAGCTTGTTGAGATGTCAGCTCTTGGCCTTGCCAGTGAAAACGATTATGTGTAAGGAAAAGAAAATGTCTGCTATCGCTAGACCAGATCGAGTTGGCAATAGGATGTAGCAACGCATATGGTCCAAGGAAGGATGGTGAAGATGCTGGTTGCTGTCCATCTGTGCTGTCACTCAGGAGGACCTGGCGTTGCTCCGTGGCAAGTGAGACGAGTGAGAGCGTGTGTAGGCCATCAAAGACAACAAATTGGCTGTCCGGTGACCAGTAGGGAATGCTTTGGGCATCGCTGGTGATTGTAAATGAGGTCATGTGCTGTATGTTAAGGAACGTATAGCTTGTGCCTGTCGTATATAAAACAGTATTTCCATCAGGCGACCAGGCAAATTGTGTACAGGAGCAGGTAGTCAAGGATGTTGTGTGGCCATCAGCGGCACGGTAAAGCAGTTGTATAGAGGGTATCGTCGTGTTTTGTGCTATGGTTGGTGCTGACTGTGTTGTGAGAGCCGGAAGAGCATAGAGTATGCCGGGCGTTTGATGAGCAGGTTGCCAGAGGAGACGTTCTTGTGTTGCGGGTAGAGGGTGGGCCGGAAGGGGGTTGGCAATCAGCTTCTGAAGATTTGTGCCGACAAGTGTGAGGGTAAAGACGCCATGTTGAGAATTTTCTAGTGCCGTATTTTGTGCGGAAAGTGAGGGGATAGAGAAACTACTCGGTAGTGTTTTGGTAGCGATGCCGCCCGGCTGGTCATTCTGGGAGACAAGCCAGACAACATTGAGAGGGTTGTTGGTGGTTAGTCCTTCCTGACGATAGAGGAGGTGGGTACTATTGGCATTCCACATGAGACTGCTATAGCGGAGGTCGGGGCTGGAAAACATGGTAGGAATGGGAGAACCGCCATCGACGCCAATCGTATTAATCGTGCTGGGGAGGTCCCCTGGCTCGCCTGTCAGTGGATTGATGCTAAGATGTTTCCCAGCGGCGGTCTGAGCGAAATCTGCGTCGAGTGCGCGGTATGCGAGGATATGATGGTCAGGAGACCAACTATAGTCGAGAGCAGGCAGTGAGTCACTCACAATGGCAAAAGCGTTAGAGCCATCAGGGTCGATAGTCCAAAGGTGCCCATGGCGGAGAAACGCGATTTCGTTTCCGCCCAGATGCCCTGGGCTACAGGAGACGAATGTTGTTAGTACGAATAGTAGCAGCAGGCTACTGCGGAAATGTTTTATCATACATCACATGAGTATCCGAAAATCTTGAAAGGACTGTCATAGGTAACATCGCTATGCATCATGCGTCTGCCAGCAGCTACGGGTATATGCACTGTTTTGTTACTCTGTCTATGATAACATTTTTGCTAGGGAGTGCAATAGCGTTTTGTCTGAGGAAACAGGCATCGTGAAACTAAAAAAAATTTTGTCGGTGTTTAGAATGCGGCGTGAACGAGACTGGAGAAGCTATAGCACAGATACGTTGCTAGCGGCGTGTAGTGCGTTGCTTGTCACGGGTGGTATCTACATCTGGCAACTCTATCCGAAGATTCCCAATATCTCGCTACTGTATCTTTTACTTGTCTTAGGTTTGGCAAGCACGCGTGGACGATATGCTGCGATTGTGACGGCAGTAGTGGCGTTTTTTGCCTTTGATTTTTTTCTTGTTCCGCCACTTTATACATTCACCATTGGAAAATTTGATGAGTGGTTGGCTCTGTTTATCTTCCTTGCGACCGCAATTATCACGGGGCAACTGGCCGCGGCGATGCGTCAGCGCGCTGAACAGGCTAGTCAACGTGAGCGTGAAACACATGCATTGTACAGGTTAGTGAGTGCCACGAACAGCGAAGATATACTGGAGCGGCAACTGCATATTGTGGCGCATGCTATTGTGGAAAGTTTTGCCATTGATGGCATCTATGATAGTGCTATCTTATTGCCAGATAAGCACGGTAAAATGGCCTTATTAGCCTGTACGTATCAATCTGTACGCTCTACGGATTTGTCGCAAGAGGAGGAAACTGCGGCAGAAATGGTGATGAGCCAGGGTTTAGCCATCGATATTTGCCGTGACCATAGGGGATACGGTGACAAGCCAGACGCCATTAAGGAAGATGGTGCAAGCGAGCAGCTAAGCGTACATCGGCAGCCAATGGGTGCGGAGAGTTATGTACGGCTGCTGCCTTTGCGCGTTGGTATGCGAAATGTTGGCGTCATGCGTTTACGTATGCGGGGCGATGTACAACCGTTTGAACACGAGCAAGTTCCGAGCATTGAGCGTGTTAGCAATGACTCGCGCACCGCATTTTTCTGGTCGTTTTTGGAGCAGGCTGCATCGATCATTGAGCATGCGCGTTTGCATCAAGAGAGTCTTCAGGTAGAACTCTTGAAACGGACGGACGAATTGCGTGCAGCGTTACTGTCATCGGTGTCACATGATCTGCGCACGCCCCTTTCATCGATTAAGGCGTCGGCCAGTAGCTTGCTGCAAGACGATGTACAGTGGGATGAGGAGGCACGTCGTAGCTTTGCGTTGGCGATTGAGCGGGAAGCAGATCGTTTGAATCGTTTGGTAGGGAATCTACTGGATATGTCACGCATTGAAGGCGGTGCGCTGAAACCAGAGAAGGAGTGGTATCCGATAGAGGCACTTATTCATGATGTATTGGGCCATATGGAGATGCTTTTGAAAGATCGTACTGTACAGGTGGCCTTGCCGCCCGACTTGCCACCAGTAGAAATAGACTATTTGCAAATAGACCAGGTAGTGACAAATCTATTAGAGAATGCTGCACGTCACACGCCAGTGGGAACACCAATTGAGATCAGCGCGGAGGTAGGTGAGAGGCAGCTTGTGATTAGCGTGGCAGATCATGGGCTGGGTATTCCTGCGAAAGATCGCGAGCGCATTTTTGATAAATTTTATAGCGTCACGGGTGGGCAACGTAAAGGGTTGCTTGGATCAGGGCGGGGTTTGGCTGTCTGTCGAGGGCTGATAGAGGCGCATGGTGGACATATCTGGGTGACACCACGTGTTGGGGGCGGCGCGATCTTTCAATTTTCATTACCTATTTATAGGGAGGAAATAAGGCATGACTAAGAGCGGGGCACGTATTCTTGTGGTTGACGATGAGATAGAAATCCTGCGCGCATTGCAGCGGAGTTTAGCGGCCCATGGTTTCGAAGTATTTACTGCGAATAGCGGAGAAGATGCGTTAGAAGAAATTGGGCGTCATCGACCGGACCTGATGCTGCTAGATTTGGGATTGCCGGGCATCAGTGGTTTGGAGGTATGCCGTCAGGTCCGTTTGTCATCGAATCTCCCAATCATTGTCTTATCGGTGAAAGATACCGAGCGTGACAAAGTATTAGCTCTGGACTTGGTGCAGATGATTATGTCTCGAAGCCATTTGGCATGAATGAGGTGTTGGCACGGATGCGCGTTGCGTTGCGTCACAGTGCGCAAGTACAAGCCGGTGTCGAACCATCTTTTACGGCAGGGCCGTTAAAGGTCGATTTTGCGCAAAGGCAGGTGCAGGTGAGTGGTCAAGAGGTGAAACTGACGCCGACGGAATACGATCTGTTAAAAGCGTTGATTAAGAATAGTGGGAAGATTATGACCCGTCAGATGTTACTTTCACAAGTGTGGGGAACGGGCTATGGAACCGAAGCGCATTATCTCCATGTCTATATCGGGCAACTACGTCGCAAGATTGAGCCGGACCCAACCCATCCACGTTTTATCCTCACGATATCGGGTGTTGGGTATCGCTTTAGTCCCGATGAGGAAGGCTCTTAACAACTCTTGAGAAGATGCATGAGGGCCTTCCTCGCTCTTAGGAATAGACGTGCCGCTAGGGTTGCCAGCTTTTGAGCAGGTGCGCGACCTTCCCTTCAGTGGTAATTTCGTAGCGAATGCGGTCTGGGTTAATATTTTTGAACTGGCTCTCCTCTTTTGCCGCGACAACAGTATCGTGGGGATGGATAACCTGCCAGGCATAGGTGACGATATTGGGTTTGTCCTGCAAGTAGATAAAGTGGCGATGGGGGATTTTTGCCTTAATCGCCATGCTCTCGGCCTTTCCGAAATATTCCTTGGCCTTCGGATCATCCAGGTAGGGGTCTACAATCTCCATCATGCGTGGCATCATCAGACGTTCCAGTGGCTGACCAACATAGAGAAAGACGAGAGAGCGTGCTTGCTCTTGGCCACTCATCTGTGCGCTATGAATGGCGGCCTGAATAACGGCATTATTATGGCCGTTTTCAGCAGTCAGAATAGCCAGTGTGGAATCAGGAAGCCGTTGATCTACATGAGTCATCACGACAGGGACAGGGACGTGCCCTCTGCGTTTCTGGGATGCATAGTTGATATAGGCAATGACCAGACCAATGATGGTCACGCTGCCGCCGAAGCCCGTTGCAAGTGGCTTTGTCACCAAGTTGGTAGACCAAGCGAGAATAACGAGCAAGCTGGTTAAGATACCCAGGAAAAAGTCTATTTTGAACCACAGTCCCCTTTTCTGTTCGGGCTTCTCTGCTTGATAGTGAGCGTGTGTAGGGGAGGCGAGATGACCATTTTGCAGTGAGGCTATGGTTGTTTCTGGTACGAGAGGGACCAATCCCAGCGTCTTCCCATTCTGGTGTGATGGTGTGTCCTCTGTGTTTTGCTGTGCTTGCTCGTCTTTGTCTGTAAGAGGCTGGCGACGGGCAGATACCTTTTTGTTGGCTGTACGCCATTCGCGATAGCGCACGATATCCAGGCTGACGCAAGTCAATGAGAATGCGCCGAGTAAGCCAAAGGCATACATATCTCCAAGCAAGTTAATGTTACCAAGGACCGCGATGAGGATAGCAATGGGAATACCTGTTGCTAGCATAATAGAGTAGTGCGGTGTACCGCGCAATTTGTTGCGCTTGAGTACAAAGCCTGGCAAAAACTCCATGCTGGAAAGTGCCATAAACACGTGGTAGGCTCCGATAATGGCAGTGTTACTGGCGAAGATGAGGAGCGCACTGGCACTGATGGCAACTTCGATTTGCAGAAAAGTACCCCACCCACCGATCCAGTGGCCGGCAAGCAACGAGATGAGCTGGGTAGAAAGAACGGCATCCTTTGCTTGGTTTGGCTGGAGGATGGTAGACAGCATGGTGAGAACTGGGCTAGTGATACCAACTGTCAAGACGACCAGTAAAAGCGCAGTGCCTGCAACTTTCTTATGCGGGGTTTTCATCACGGGCGAAAGCTGTGAAATGCTTTCCAAGCCCGAAAAGGCGAGGAACGAGCCTGCGAAACCGATAAGGAGCGTCCCCAGGCCAAGCGTATGTCCGCGAAACATTGCTGGGAAAAGCGCGAAGAATTGCGCGAAACTCATATGGGTGAAAACAGTAATCAGGATGGCGATATCGCTGACGAAGGCGATGAATGCTCCTACCAGGCTGACCTTTGCACTCTCGCTGATGCCAACCCAGTTGAGTAGGCCAAGCAGGATCAAGATACCGATGGTGATGGGCAGAAGATAGGGCGCGATTTTTGCGAAAACAATGCTTAGATATTGCATACCTGAGAGAGAACTAATGGCGGCTGTCAAGAAGTAATCGACGAGGATGAACATACCGCCTAATGCGCCTGCCCAGGGCGTGATGGCCGTAGCTGATACTGTGACGACGCCGCCTCCTTGAGGATAGCGTTGTGTCACTTCAGCATACTTGAGCGTTAGTAAAACGAAGACCGACATCGTGAGAAACACGAAGAAGCCTGCTAACGAGCCAATATCGGCTGTGTTGTAGAGAATGCCGGGAACATAATAGACCGAGGTTCCGATGTCAGCGAAGACAACGGCCCAACACAAAATCGGGCCGAGCATATTTCCGCTATGAGTATGCTCGTCCCCCCCGGTACTTGAGATCTCTTTTGCCACAGATTCCTGTGCCATAACAATCTGTCGTCCTTTATACGGGAAAATCGCGCCATTCGCGCACTTTCAAAACGATAAATCCTTGGACTGCTAACAGTGGATCAGGATTCATCTGTTTTATAGTGTAGCATAGCTGTGCGAAACAATCAAAATGCCTTGAGCGAATCTTCCAAAATATTGAGCAAATCTTTAGGTGATTGCCTAATCTTCTGATTGTATCCTGATGATTCCCTCTTTATAATTATGGCAAGACTAGGCTATTTCTCACACACTGAGAAAATTCTTGAAATGTTTACGAATAAAATTTGCACCAGAGGGACTGTGATTTTCTTCTTAATAGCAAAGAGTTGCTTGCTCGCTATCTATGCTCAATCTTCCACACTTATTTTTCTTCGTGTTCCTATCCATCATGTAAATAGATGAAAGATCATCCCGTTGTCTACGTTAGTCAGACCTACTCGCCAGCAATGACATTGGCATTGCTGTGTTCCTGGTGAGTATTTGTATACTTAAAACATACTACTTCATATGTAAGATGAAGCACTGTGGTCTCATCTTCGTTCGCAGAGGAGCAAACGGCATTTGTTTCATCATTGACATAAAAGGAAAAAACTATGGAACCAATCAAAGAGTCTTCAGAAAGTAAGGACGCTATTGAACGGGAGAAAGAAGCCAGTTTGCTTAAGGAAGACCCTGCTCTGCTTGCTCGCACAGAAATCCTGCGCGGAAAATACCCTGGGCAGGAACGGATACGGACTACCATACGTAGTCATGAGCCGTTTCAACGTGTCGGAGCTGGCCTGCTGAAGGTAACGGATGAAGCTCTACGCCCGAAAAGTGCGTCTGAGCGCGTTACTTACGCGATCAAACGCTTTTTTATTGGAACACCGATAGCGACCTCGGAGGCCGAACACGAGCGTCTGACCAAGTTTAAAGCTCTGGCGGTTCTTTCATCAGATGCGATTTCGTCGGTTGCTTATGCGACAGAAGCGATTTTAGCAACCGTTATTGTGGCTGGTTCTGGCGCGTTGCATCTCACTTTGCCAATCAGTATTGCCATTGTGACGCTGCTGGCGATTGTGGCACTTTCTTATCGGCAGACGATTCCCGCATACCCAAGTGGTGGTGGATCATATATCGTCGCGAAGGATAATCTGGGGACCTTAGCAGGGCTGATTGCTGCCGCATCGCTTTTAATCGATTATGTGTTAACGGTCTCGGTGAGCGTGGCTTCCGGCGTGCAAAATCTTGCGTCGCTTTTTACCGCATTATCACCTTATGTGGTATTGATCGATGTGGCTTTGGTTATTCTGATTACTATTGTCAATCTGCGTGGCGTGCGTGAATCTGGTTCGGTGTTTGCCATTCCGACCTATGTTTTCATCGGAAGTGCGCTACTGATGATTATTGTAGGTCTTGTCAAAATTTATATCCTGCATTATCAACCCACCCATAGTAATTTTCCCGTTGTGGCGGGAACGGAAGGATTAACGCTCTTTCTGATCCTGAAGTCATTTGCTGCTGGCTGTTCCGCCATGACAGGCGTTGAAGCGATCTCTAATGGTATTCCGGTTTTTAAGAAGCCGGAGACGCACAACGCGGCGGTGACGCTTACCTGGATGGCGGTGATCCTGGGTGTCCTTTTTATTGGCATTACATCACTTGCCATGTCATTTCATGTTGAGGCAGTGGCTAGTGGTAACCCAACAGTGATTGCGCAGATTGCATCGCAGGTCTTCTCTGGACCACTCGCTTTTATGTATCCAGTGTTTCAGTTGTCAGTGCTATTCATTCTGACGCTCGCAGCAAATACAAGCTATGCAGATTTTCCACGTCTCTCGTCGCTGCTGGCACGTGACAACTTTATGCCGCACCAGTTTGCCTTTCGTGGTGATCGCCTGGCCTTCTCTTATGGCATTACCTTTCTGGCTTTTATGGCAGCCTTGCTGTTGATCGTTTTTCATGGTGATACTACGCACTTGATCGATCTCTATGCAGTCGGTGTGTTTATGTCATTCACGCTCTCGCAAGCAGGCATGGTGTTACACTGGTGGCGTGCGCGCACGGAGCATAAAGGGTGGCAGAGGAGCATGGCGATTAATGGTCTGGGAGCGGTGACCACTTTGCTGGTGGCGGCAGTGATTGCAACCACCAAATTTCTGGAGGGTGCATGGATTGTTGTGATCCTGATCCCGCTCCTCGTCTTGATGTTTGTCGGCATTCACAAACATTACACGCGTGTTGAACGTGAACGCACCACCAATGTTCCGTCCTCGCCTAAACAGATCAAGCATCTGTTTGTTGTGCCTATCGCGGGTATGGACAGTGTCTCTATCCAAAGCCTTTCGTATGCTCGTTCGATTACGCCGCACGTGATCGCAGTGCATGTGGCAATAGATGAAAATGATGCTGAACGGGTGCATGAGGAATGGAATCACTGGCGGCCAAATATTGCAGAAAACGAAAAAACAGAATTAGTTGTGATTGATTCGCCGTATCGCTCGTTGGCGCGTCCTTTGATGGAGTACATCGATGCGGTGCATGAGTTGTACCAGGATTATACGTTGACTGTGCTACTTCCTGAGTTTGTGGTCTCGCATTGGTGGGAGTATATTCTTCATAACCAGACGGCATTTCAGTTAAAGGCCGCCCTGCTCTTCCGGCCTGGTATTATTGTAACAAATATGCCACAACACCTGCTAGAAACCCCCGCGTAGTACTCTGTCAGGTTGCACGGAAGGGTCGTACATAACATCCCTCGTGAGTGTCATGTACGACCCTTCCGTGCAACTCACGTTTGACAACGTAGTAGCCCTGCTAACGATGAGGTGGTGTGTGTTTGTGGTTGCACTTGCGTTTTCTTGTTTCAAGCGGTAGAATCAATATGGTTCCACTAATGTTTGGTAGTGTGAAAGCATGTAGTATGATACCCCGTCTTTGGGTGCGTGATGCCAGATGTGGCAAAAGAGGTCAGATCGGTATCCTATCTTCGTTCTAAGACATGCGATACACAAAGCCAATCCCCAAGAAAGGTAGCACAAAACCGAATGACCATTACTACTCGACCTCGCACAATCGGCGAGTTGCGTGAAAGTGGATATAAGGTACTTACTATCAAAGAGGAGTTGCGCAAGAACCTCATTCAGAAGATTAAAAGTGGGGAAGAGTTGTTCCCTGGCATTATAGGTTATGAGGATACGGTGATTCCTCAAGTTGAGAATGCCATCCTCTCCGGTCAGGATATCATCTTTCTGGGTGAGCGTGGTCAGGCCAAGACTCGTATGGCGCGTAGCCTGGTCAATTTGCTGGATGAAGTGGTTCCTGTCATTACAGGCTGTGAAATCAATGATGATCCATACGCCCCTATTTGTAAGGCGTGTCGCGATAAAATAGAGCGTGATGGTGATCGGGTTGCAATTTCTTGGTTGCCGCGTGACCAACGGTATGGTGAGAAATTGGCGACCCCCGATATCACTATCTCAGACCTGGTGGGTGAGGTAGACCCTGTGCGCGTTGCTGAGGGCCGTTATCTCTCGGATGAATTGACGATTCATTATGGGATGATTCCGCGCACGCATCGTGGCATTTTCTGTATTAACGAGTTGCCGGACCTGGCGGAGCGCATTCAGGTCGGTTTGCTCAATATTATGGAAGAGCGCGATGTACAGATTCGCGGCTATAAGATTCGTTTGCCGCTAGATGTCTACGTTGTTGCCAGTGCCAATCCAGAAGACTACACCAATCGTGGACGGATTATTACGCCACTTAAGGACCGCATTGGTTCTGAGATTCGCACGCACTATCCGCGCACGATTGAGCATGAGATCCAGATCATGGAGGCGGAGAGTAGCCATTTCCCCACTGAGGGCATGGATATTGTGTATCCCCAATTCATGAAGGAAATCATCGCGGAAGTAACGCACATGGCACGTCGTAGCAATGATATTAGTCAGCGTTCCGGTGTCAGTGTGCGCGTCTCTGTCTCGAACTATGAGAACGTGTTGAGCAATGCCTGTCGTCGCTCGTTACGTCTCAATGAACGCTATGTAGCTCCACGTGTCAGTGATCTCTCCGCAATTATTGCCTCGACCAGCGGTAAAATAGAACTAGACACGGTAGGAGATATCAAAGAAGAGCGTGTGGTGCAGAAGATCGTCAATGCGGCTATTCTCGGCGTCTTTGGTGAATATTTTGAGCCAAAGGAGTTTGATCAGCTTGTTGCCGGTTTTGAGCGTGGCCTTTCGGTACAGGTTGGCAATGATATGCCATCGATGGAGTACGTGACGCAACTCTCGAAGGTTGGTGGCCTGAGTAAAGCTATTGACAAATTGAACGGACGTGGCAACCCTGCCAGTATCGCCTCTTCCATCGAGTTTATTCTCGACGGATTGCACCTGAACCGCCGTCTTAATAAGGATGAAGTCAACGGTCAAGTTCGCTATCGGCGTTAGACACTAAAGGAACCCGCGATATGTTTGAACGTTTCTACAAAAATCGCTATGGGTACTCGCGTTGGGATGGCACTCAACGCATTGAAGGGCTGGATGCGGACGATATCTTGAAGGCCCTCTCCGATGATTATCTGGAGAACGGCAACTTGCAACAAGCGTTGCAACGTCTGATGCGTGAGGGCGTGCAGAGCGAAGATGGGCGCAAGGCGATGGGCTTGCGTGAGATGATGGAGCACCTGCGCAACATGCGTAGCGAGCAACTGAACCGCTATAATATGGCTTCGGGCGTCATGGATGATCTCCGCCAAAAGCTCGAAGAGATCAAGCAGCTGGAACGCGATGGTATCCAGCGTCGTCTGGATGATCCACAGGGCCAGCAAGAGCAGGGCGATAGGCAGCAAGAGCAGGGCCAGCATCAGCCAATGGATAGCCAAGCAAGTCAGCAAGGCCAACCGGGGCAACCCCAAAGTGGTATGCAAGGTCAGCAAGGCCAACAACAGGAGCAATCTGGTCAGGGTAATGGTGAACTGACCCCTGACCAGATGCACAAGATGTTGGAGATGATTGCCAAACGCAAACAGGAGTATCTAGATAAACTGCCGCAGGATATTCCAGGGCAGATCAAGAGCCTTTCTGAGTACGATTTTATGAATGAAGAGGCGCGTCAGAAATTCAAAGACCTGGTGGATGGTCTGCAACAGCAGATGATGCAGCAATTCTTTCAAGGCATGCAGCAATCGTTGCAGAATATGACGCCCGAAGATATTGCGAAAATGCGTGAAATGATTCGCGATCTGAATAAAATGTTGCGCGAGCGACAGGAGGGCCGCGAACCGGATTTTGACGCATTTATGCAGAAGCATGGTCAGTACTTTCCAGGGGTCAACTCGTTGGATGATCTGATCGAGCAAATGCAGCAGCAGATGGCCGCCATGCAAGGTATCATGGAGAATCTTTCGCCTGAACAGCGTCAAGAGTTGCAAGACCTGATGGATCAGTTAATGGGCGATGATCGTATCCGTGTTGACATGATGGAGTTGGCGCAAAATATGCAGGCTATCGCCCCCCCAGATGAGATGCGCACACGCTTCCCGTTTCGGGGCAATGAGACATTGCCGTTGAATGAAGCGATGCGTATGATGGGTCGCCTTCAGCAGATGGAGGGTCTGGAAGATCAATTTCAGGAGGCTCGGCGTCTTGACGAGTTGAGTGCGATTGACAGCGAGAAGGTCAAAGAGTTGCTGGGCGACGAGGAATATCAGTCGGTTGAGCAACTGAAAGACCTGATGAAGACGCTGGAGGATGCGGGCTATATTCAGAAGAAGGGCAATCGCTGGGAATTAACGGCGCGTGGCATCCGTAAAATTGGGCAAAAGGCACTTCAGGACATTTTTGAGAAGATGAAGCGAGACGGGTTTGGGCGGCATATCAGTCCCTTTCGAGGGGTTGGCGGAGAGCGCACAGACGAAAGCAAGCCCTATCAGTTTGGCGATCCCTTCTTGCTCGATTTAGAGAAGACGCTGATGAACTCGTTGCATCGGCGTGGCACAGGGACGCCTGTACAGTTGGCTCAAGATGATTTTGAGGTCTATCGCACCGAGTTCACAACACAATCGTCAACTGTACTAATGATTGATATGAGCTTGAGCATGATCTACAATGGCTGCCAGCAGGCCGCCAAGAAGGTCGCGGTCGCTCTGGAAAGTCTGATTCGCTCGCAATTCCCGCGTGATAATCTCTATATCGTGGGCTTCTCATTTGTAGCGCGTGAATACAAGCCAAACGAACTGATCGAGTTAAGCCGCTATGATAATGATCGTGGAACCAACATGGCGCATGGTTTGATGCTGGCACGCAAGTTGCTGGCGCGTCATCGGGGCGTTAACAAGCAGATCATTATGATTACCGACGGCGGCCCAACCGTCTGGTACGAAGAGAAAATGGGTGGTTGGCAATTTTCTTACCCAAGTCCCTTTGCCGAGCAGCAGACGCTACTTGAGGCGCAACGCTGCACACGTGAGGGCATTACCATCAATACGTTCATGCTTTATGACGATGATTGGATGGTGGCCTTTGTCAACCAGATGGCGGAAGTCAATCATGGGCGTACTTTTTATGCCGACAAGGACAATCTCGGCGAGTACCTGTTGGTTGACTACCTGAATAGTAAGAAGAAAATTGTTTCGTAGATGACGGAAAGAGGATCAGCGGCTTTTCAGGAAGGTATTCAGCAGTTGCGTCTGACGCTCAATGAGGAGCAATATGCGCAAATGCTGTATTATCAGCAAGCATTGCTTGAATGGAATACCCGTTTTAACCTGACTGCGATTACTGATGCTGAGGAAGTGTTGCTCAAACACTTCCTCGACTCGTTATCACTGCTTCGTGTGTATGACCATCCACAGTGCCATCTTCTTGATATCGGCACAGGGGCAGGTTTCCCTGGCCTTGTTCTCAAAATCGTGCGCCCTGACTGGCATGTAACGCTATTGGAAGCGACAGGCAAGAAAGTTACCTTTTTACAACATGTGATTGATACGCTGGGTTTAGCGCATGTGGTTGCGCTGCACGGACGGGCTGAAGAGTTCGCTCATAAACAGATGTATCGTGGACATTTTGATCTGGTGACTGCACGGGCGGTAGCATCACTGGCAAGTTTGTTGGAATATGGCGCGCCCTATTGCCGCGTTGGCGGTTTGCTTATTTTCCCCAAAAAAGGTGATCTCGCGGAAGAATTGGCGCAGGGAAGACGTGCCGCCGGTCAGGTGGGAGCTATGCTACTGGCCGATGACACTGTCACGTTGCCCGGTTTAGCTGATGGACGCCGTTTGCTGGTCTGGCAGCAGCAGAAGCCATGTCCTACGCAATTCCCTCGCAGTGGAGCGATGATGGCAAAGAAGCCGCTTGGCTCAGGATAACATCCTGAGCTGCGTGGGTCTAAACGCTCTACCGATGGGCAGGAGCAGAACAGGATGCTGCATGCTCTGAGCATACAGCATCCTGTTCTGCTTTAAGCAAGACGTGGTGTGCTATCTTGCTCTTGCATCGTACCTCTACCGATGCGAGGGTAGCTTGGCTAGCGCATGGCATTCCTGGGGTAGCGGGCATCGTACTCAGGGAGTTGTAAGACATTCTGGATTTGAATCGTTTTGCCACGTTGTGGGCTAACAGAGATCATCGCGATAGGTGTTTCTATCAAGGTTTCCAGACGTTTTAAGTAGGATTTGGCGGCGGCAGGTAAATCTTCATAGTGTGTGATGCCAGAGGTGTTGCTTTGCCATCCCTCCACCTCTTCATAGATGGGTTCACATGCTGCTAGGTTGCTGAGTGTTGCGGGTAAGCTATGCACGATTTTGCCACGTAGATTATAAGCTGTACAGATTTTGATGGTTGGGAACGTATCAAGAACATCGAGCTTTGTGATAACAGCAGCGTCTAATCCGTTAATTTGGGCTACGAAGCGGCCCGCGACAGCATCAAACCAACCGCAGCGACGTTCGCGACCCGTGTTGGTACCATATTCGTGCCCGCGATCTCGCAAAATGTGTCCGATATCATCGAAGAGTCCTGTTGGCATAGGGCCGCTGCCAACGCGCGTGATATAGGCCTTGTAGACACCAATGACGCGATCAATTGAGCGCGGTGGTAGACCGGCCCCGACGGCAGCATTCGCAGCCATGGTCGAAGAAGAGGTGACGAATGGATATGTGCCAAAGTCGATATCCAGCAATGCGCCTTGTGCCCCTTCAAGCAGGATGGTTTTGTGGTCAAAGAGGGCATTGTGGAGCATGTTTTGCGTGTCGGCGATATATCCACGTAATTGCTGCCCATAGCCAAAATATTCTCCATGGATCTCTTCTAGTGAGAGAGGCGGCTGCCCATAAATTTGCGTAATCATACGATTTTTCTGCTGTAAAATGCTTGAGAGTTTGGCGCGGAAAGTGTCCACGTCGAGCAGGTCGGCCATGCGAATGCCGTTGCGGGCATGTTTATCGACGTAGGCTGGACCAATGCCGCGCTGTGTGCTATCAATTTTATCCTCGCCACGTGCCTCTTCTTCCAGGCGGTCGAGCAAGAAATGATAAGGCATCACGACGTGAGCGCGTTCGCTAATAAAGAGACGTGACACATCGATGCCCTGACGCTGAAGCTGCTCCATTTCTTCGATCAGGCCTTTGGGGTCTACGACAACGCCATTGCCAATAATACAGGTTGTGTTGGGGTAAAGAATACCCGATGGCACAAGGCGAAAAGAAAATTCACCGTTGTCATGTACCACACGATGACCTGCATTGCTGCCGCCTTGATAGCGCACAACAAAGTCGGCACTCATAGAGAGTTCATCGACTAATTTGCCCTTGCCTTCATCTCCCCATTGGGCTCCAATGACTGCAACTGCCACCATAATACTGTTCCTTTCAGCTTTTTAGACTCTACGATCCTCTATAGCCAGGTATCACCCTTACGTTGCGTATTCAGGAATATGATATAACCATCGTTACGATATCCTACAACGTTTCTGGCTGTCAATGTTCAGCCCCCCTGTTGGAGGTAATTCAACAGAAGTTGATCGGTGATCTGTTCAATAGGCGCGCGGTCGTCGGTGAACACAATGCCGCCATTGGCATGACCACGTGTAACTACGGGTAACACTTCGCTAGCAACCTGACCGATGATGGTTGTGGGTGCGAATTGTGTGAGATTGGCCTGAAAATTTGCGATTGACGTAGGTTGCATGGTTGCCATGATTTCCGTATTGAATGTGCCAGGCACATTGAAAACATAGACACTTGGGAAAACCTGACTCATGGTATTGACAAATGCCTGCACCAGACGAAAATCGTGTGTCGTATGCCCCGTGTTGAGGGCTACCACGCCTGTTGGTGATAAGTGCGCACGGACGATAGAAAAGAACTCTTTGGTGGTGAGTTGAAACGGAATGTAGGGTTGTTCAAAAGCGTCAATGGCAAGTACGTCATAATGTGCATGCGTGGTTTCGAGGAAAGTGCGGCCATCCTGGGTATACACATGTAGGTTGGGTTCGGTCATGTTGAAATATGTGCGCCCAACTTGTACGATGCTCGGATCGATTTCCACGCCGTCTATACGGACTGGGCCATAGACCTGCGTAAATTGGTGCGCAATCGTGCCGCCAGCCAGGCCGATAATGCCAATGCGCTGTAATTGCTGTGGCGTAAAGCCTTTGTTAAAATAGGGGGCGGCAAGAAAATAATCCCAGTACCAACCTGTTAACACTTTGTTGGGATCGGGATAATAAATAGAATGGATAGCGTCGCCTTCGTTCAAGATCAATTCTCGCGTACCATCGGGTAACTGTGTGACCTGAATGTAATTATAGAGTGATTCCTGATGATAGATCAGGTTGGGGATGTCTTTCAGCGGCCCTAGTGGCAAAATGAGTGCGATTAGTACGAGGAAGAAAGCGGGACGCAAGCGTGGGCGCAGGCTCCAAAGCGAGGCCGCAAAGAGTAGTGCGCCAAAGATAAGCAATGTGCGACGAACACCGAAGGTCGGGATGAGCCAGAGAACGGGCAGGAACGCGCCAAGAATACTCCCGGCAGTCGAAATGGCATAGAGTGAGCCGCTTTCGCGCCCACTTGTGCGGATCGTCTGTGTCATTAAACGAATGGCGAAAGGCGAGACGATGCCGAGGAGCGTGACGGGAATGGCGAAGAGCAGCATGGTGCCTAGCAGGGAGCCGAGAAAAATGCCAACAGAGAGTTGAGCCATTCCAGTGACCGCCAGGTTGAGTACGCTCTGACTGACAAAGGGAAGAATAGATGTGGCCAGTGCGGTCGCTGCTGTGAGTAGACAGAGAACAGATGTTGAGGGGTAGCGGTCCGCGAGGCGACCGCCGATGAAGTAGCCCAGTGTCAGGTAGAGCAGAATAAGGCCGATGAGGACGCCCCAGATGTAGAGCGATGTCCCAAAATACGCTCCTAGAAGACGCGAGGCACACATCTCAAGGGCGAGACTGGTCATGCCACTGATAAATACCAGAATGAAAAGAGAATATTTCACCGCTGCTCCTGTCTCGTTCGCTATTGGAATTGGAATTTTCCGAGCATAGTTTCAAAAAATTGTGTATTGATACTATCGAACTGGGTATCGGGAGCCTCAAGTTCGATGATGTATGCTTTGCCTTGATGCACGGTGGCGTCAACGATGACGCGCTCCAATTGCCCGTTCAGTTGAAAGGTGGCAGTGGATGTGGCCCATGTTTCGCCACTAATCGTAGTGATTGTGGTTGGCACTGTGATCGTATATCCTGCTTTGGTCGCGAAATTGGCTTGCAGATCGTTGGCAACAATAGTGTTGGCCGTATCAGACGAAGGGCCTGGTGCTTTGAAAGCGGCATAGATATCAGTTTGTGCAGGGTTCGTAAACTGCATGCCCGGGGCACTCTGGGCTGGTCCCACAGACCAAGTTTGCGGATATTCGACCTGAAAACCATTACTGATACACACATCGTTACACCAGAGAAAACCAACATCGGGCGTGAGTGTTGGTACGACTGTTGGTGAGGGTGTCAATGTTGGCTGTGGTGTCGGTGTATCAACCACTGTTGGGGTGGGCGATGGTATGCTGGTTGCTGCGTTCGTGGGCATGGCCGTTGGCGATGGCGCAACTGCTCCTGTACTGCTGGTTGTTGATGGATTGGGATTAGGGTGTCCTTTCAGCACGTAGAAGATGCCCAGGCCGGCAACGACGAGAATGCCGTAGACAGCGTTAAGGTTGTCGACGCGTGCTGCAGCGAGCGCGCCGCAGCCAGCGGTCATCATCACGGAGTAGCCGATCATGAG
>DAICZM010000029.1:4502-18708 GCA_027311145.1 Ktedonobacterales bacterium | reverse complement strand
TGAACACACAGGCCAGAGAGCAACGAGAGCTTTTGAGAAGATCAATATTCGCATGCCATCCGCAGACGAAGCAGCCCTAGTCAATATATCCAGAGGGCAGCCAGTTGTCGATATGGACCGCTGGGTATGGACAGACAAAAACATTCTTTTTGAATACAGCCATATTGTTGCAAACGCAGCCTTACATGAATATACCTATGAATACCCGATTGAAGAGGAAGCGAGCAAATGAAGACCATTGACGAAATGACCAGAGCAGAACTCGTAAGAGATATTGCGCGCACCCTTGCCAGGAGCCAGCGACTTTCCTTTGCTTCTGACTTTCATGCTTTTGCAGAAGGCAGACAACTTACACTGGCAGGGGTCACATTCGACACATTCCCGAAAGGCCCCAACACCAAAAGGAGTGATGGAGATGTCGTTGCTCATGCAATTGTTATGGCACTGGCAGCCGCAGTCAATAAAGGCGATATCGACGACTGGTTTCCAGATAAAGGAGAAACCGGAATCAGATCAATCGACTATCTTCCAGAAATGCGCCGCCGCTTGATCGAACCGGAGCAACTGCTTATCGGCAATATCGATGTCACAATCCTTTGTGGAGAGCTGCCAAGAATGAAAAAGCGCATTCCACAGATGCAACAGAACATCGCCGAGGGATTAGGCATTGACCTAGAACAGGTACATGTGAAAGTCAGCAGCATGGACGGAAACGACGAAATAGCCAGGTTAGAAGGTATCGAAGCCAGAGTCATTATCAGCCTTTGGGTTGGCTTGTAACCAAACCATACTTGAGGAGCCGCTGCTGAGTACGCGCAACCATCAGGGAGACATGTGGCATTGCCAGTTTCAGAGCTTGCACAACCAGATCACTCTCTTTGTAACGACTACGTATCTCAGCAGCCCGCTCTTTTAAGGTCAGACGTTGACCAATGGGACCCGTCGTGCTATCACAATAGGTCAGCGCATCAGCAACCGCCGAATGTTCACGTGGAAATTCCTTCAACGCCTCACCGCACCCACGTAACTCCGCTTCAAAACATGCCGCAAAATGGTGAGCCACGAGGCAGGCCAGCCGCTCATAGCCACAGGAGCGCAGATAATACGCCCCATCGACAGGATGAAAGCCCGTCCGTTTCAACGAGGGTGCATAGCCGATATCATGCACATAGGCAGCCGCCAGCAGATACGCTCGATTATCCGCAGCAAATGTCTGTCCGACCCAGCGCGCCCGCTCGACAACGCCCTGAACATGCAACCAACGATTCCCTAACGATGGAAGCAATGTTTCCGCTTGCTCAATAGACCAAGCTACAAGATCATCATACTGACTCATATACTCATTCTCCCCTATCCTCTCAAGAGGAACCAAAAACCATGTTCCAATGCAGGACCCGTGCTGAGAACATCAAACAAGCCATGTGGGGAATAGTCTATAGCTACAAGAACTTGTTTCATGGTATTATAAGCACATCACTCAACACGGTTGGAAGAAGGCAGTTGATTATTCTATGCAAAACGCATCTCTTATTACTATCACACCCACGCTCAAAAAAGCTATTGACCACTACTATAAAGAACTGGCTGAATATGTGGGCAAGGCCGAACACGAAACCGCCATCCGTTCCGCATTCCAAAATCTGTTGGCAGAGTTCGCACGTAGCGTGAACTGGACACTGATACCAGAAGAGACGCTCGAAAGCGGGCGACGACCAGACGGCACGTTCCATGACAATGCCTATCACCTCAGACGGGGCTACTGGGAAGCCAAAGATACCAAAGACGACCTGGAAAAAGAGATCAGCAAGAAGATCAAAGAGAACTACCCACTCACCAACATCATCTTTGAGAATAGCAAACGTGCCATCCTCTACCAGAACAAGAAGCGTGCAGCAGAGTTCGATTTGACCAAACGGGAATCACTCATTGATCTGCTCAGACAATTTTTTAGTCATACCGAGCCAGAAATTGCCACCTTTGAGGCCGCTGTCCAGGAGTTCAAAGAACGCATTCCCGAACTGGCAAAGAGCATCTTGACCATCCTCAACGAAGAACACAAGAAGAACAAGAAATTTATCACGGCTTTTGCCACTTTTGCGACCATTTGCCGAGCATCGATCAATCCCACCCTGAGTGACGCCGCCATTGATGAAATGCTCATTCAGCATATTTTGACGGCACGCCTCTTTCGCACTGTTTTCAACAATCCCGACTTCACCAACCGCAACGCCATTGCCGCAGAAATCGAGAAAGTCATCCAGGCCCTCACCAGCCGCTCGTTTAGCTTGACCGATTTTCTCAAACCGCTTGACCGTTTCTATGTCGCCATCGAAGCAGCTGCAAAGGGCATGGAGAGTTGGACGGAACGTCAGCAGTTCCTCAATACCGTCTATGAACGCTTCTTTCAGGGGTATTCAGTCAAAGATGCCGACACACATGGCATTGTCTACACACCCCAGGAGATCGTCGATTTCATGGTTGCCAGCGTAGAAGAAGTGCTCCAACGTGAGTTCCAAACCTCGCTCGCCGAGCCAGGAGTGCAGATACTTGACCCAGCGACAGGCACAGGGAGCTTTATCGTCAACATCTTACACCGCATCCCACGTTCCAAATTGCGCTACAAATATCAACATGACCTCTTTTGCAATGAAATCATGCTCTTGCCTTACTACATCGCCTCGCTCAACATCGAACACGAGTATTACGAGAGCATGAAGGAATATGAGCCATTCGAGGGTATCTCCTTTGCAGACACACTGGAACTGGCAGAAGGCCAGCAACTCTCCTGGCTTGTTGAGGAGAACACCGAGCGCGTGCAACGCCAGAAAGAGGCCCAGATCATGGTCGTCATCGGCAATCCACCCTATAACGTGGGGCAGGAGAACGAGAACGACAACAATAAAAACCAACAATATCCCGTTATCGAACAGCGCATACGCGAGACCTACGCCAAAGACTCACGCGCCAGTAACAAAAACGCCCTCGGCAATGCCTATGTAAAATTCTTTCGTTGGGCGATTGATCGTCTTGGCAAGCGAGACGGTATTGTATGTTTTGTCACGAATAATGGCTTTATCAATGGAATTGCCTTTGATGGCTTTCGTAAACACCTTTTGCAAGACTTTACCAGCGTCTATCATCTCGACCTGCATGGTAATGTTCGCACCAATCCCAAGCTCTCAGGCACAACACATAATGTTTTCGGCATTCAGGTTGGAGTTGGTATCACCATAGCAGTGCGTAAATCGGCTACGCCTGAACGTCGCTTATACTACTACCGTGTTCCCGAATTTTGGCGCAAGACAGAGAAATTGCAATTCCTTACACATGCAGACAACCTTAAAGGTATAGCATGGCAACAACTCATTCCTGATAGAAAACATGCCTGGCTAACTGATGGTGTGTATGACGAATTTGACACATTTTTGCCGATGGGCACAAAAGAGGCCAAAGCAGGCAATATTAGTAGCGCAATGGCGATTTTCAAAATCTACAGCGGTGGCGTAAAAACGAACCGCGACCTTTGGGTATATGATTTTAACCACGACACATTAATACAAAAAATCAATCTTTTTATCACTACCTATAACAGTGAAATTGATCGATGGAGAAGACGGAACCAAACCAGCGAAAACGATATAGACAATTTTGTAACATACGATGATACAAAAATAAAATGGAGTGAAGGCTTAAAAGCAAATCTTCAGCGTAACCATATTGCTGAATTTAATGCAACTAAAATTCGTCCTTCACTCTATCGCCCATTCTGCCAACAATGGCTTTTCTTTGATCATCTTCTTAATGAACGAACATACCAGTTCCCCCAAATCTTTCCTATTCCAACGACAGAACAAGAAAATACGGTTATTTGCTTAAGTGGTATTGGCAGCTTTAAACCTTTTCATTGTCTTGTGAGTAACATCATTCCCTGTCTTGATATGCTAGAGAAAACACAATGCTTCCCGTTCTACACCTATATGGAGGATGGCAGCAATCGGCGAGAGAATATCACGGATTGGGCGTTGCAGCAGTTTCAGAAGCGTTATGATGAGCAAGTCAGCAAGTGGGATATTTTTCACTACGTCTATGCCATGCTGCACCATCCCGCCTACCGCGAACGCTATGCCGAGAACCTCAAACGCGACCTACCGCATATCCCCTTGCTCAAAACCACGCCAGCCTTTGAAACCTGTGTGCGTATTGGCAAAGCATTAATGGAACAACACCTACACTATGAGCAGGCACGAGAGTATCCATTACAGGAGATCGAGAATAGAGCAGTGCCCTTTTCCTGGCATGTGGAGAAGATGCACCTGACACCCGACAAGAGTACGCTGATCGTCAACGAAAGCCTGACACTAGCAGGCATTCCCCAGGAATGTTTTGCCTATCGCTTAGGCAACCGTTCAGCATTAGAGTGGGTGATTGACCAGTACCAGGTCAGCGAGGATAAGCGCAGCGGCATCGTCAGCGACCCGAACAATCTGGACGACGAGGAATACATTGTGCGTCTGGTGAAGAAAGTCATCACGGTCAGCGTGGAGACGGTGAAACTGGTGGAAGAGTTATCTGAAAAGATCACCCTTGCAGATTGGCTAGAGGAAGCTATCTCTAGCTAGCAATGCCACTGCATATGTAGTGCGAAGGCAAATAGGAGCAGTTCACAAACGCACACAACAAAAGCCCCGGTAGTGAAAGAAAACTACCAGAGCTTTTTTCTGTCTCTACAATCCCAGACGGGAAAGACAGCCTTTTAGACTACGTTGGATTCGGCGCCTGCTGGTTCGTATCGTCGTTGCAATCCCAGACGGGCAGCATCAGTCTTTTAGACGATGGATGTTCTGGGTGGTGGTGGTCTTGATGGCAAGTTGCAATCCCAGACGGGAAGCCCCTGCCATCTAACAGCCTACCACCCCAAGAAATACAAACAGCAGGCTTGGATACTCATCAATAAGCAATTCAGCGAATGCCCAAACCTACTGTTTTATCACTGCCTAATTGCTTAGATCAGCCTGTAGAGGCAGTTTAGCGAACACAAAAAAGCCGATGGTCGGATTCGAACCGACGACCAGCTGTTTACAAAACAGCTGCTCTGCCACTGAGCTACATCGGCGTGTGAAACATTGTCTCCACTTCACACAGTGATTATACCGTCACCACTTAGAACTGTCAAGCATTTTCGATACGCGCATCGCTGCAAGTACTCAAGAGACGCTGAAACGCCGCTTGAGCGGACAAAGCACTGTGCTGACACTGGAAATTTTTGCTGGAATTATCTCTGTGCAATGTGTGTAATAATGAAGAGATCATAGCTTATGGCAATCCGTATAGAAGAGGATAGAAAACCGATGAGCGTCACACATGTCATTGCCACTATATGCGGCCTATTGTTAATTTTGCTTGCCCTACAAGATGGCTTTGAAACCATCATCCTACCCCGCCGAGTATCGCGCAAACTGCGTCTTGCACGTCTCTTTTATGCATTCACCTGGTTACTCTGGTCATTGCCGGCCCGCAAATGGCATCCTGGCAATCAGCGCGAATACTATCTCGGCTATTTTGGCCCACTGTCACTGATTCTCCAGCTTGTCCTCTGGGCCTGGCTACTCGTACTCGGTTTTGCCTGCCTGCAATGGGGGATAGTAAGCCCAATTGGGACGCCCGATCACAATACGAGCTTCGGCACATACCTCTATATGAGCGGCACAACATTCATCACACTGGGCTTGGGTGATGTCGTCCCGCTCTCAGGGGTAGGGCGTAGCATTGTAATCGTCGAAGCTGGCACGGGCTTTGCCTTTCTGGCCCTCGTGATTGGCTATGTGCCAGTCATTTACCAGGCATTCTCGCGGCGTGAAGCGAATATCTCACTACTCGATGCCCGCGCAGGCTCACCACCTAGCGCATCCGCCCTGCTGTTGCGTCATCAACATAGCATACCTGAAGAGATCATCGCCTATCTCCATGAATGGGAACACTGGAGTGCGGAGCTGCTGGAAAGCCACATCTCCTATTCTGTCCTTGCCTACTATCGCTCACAACACGCAAACCAATCCTGGCTGGGCGCATTGACGACGGTGCTAGACGTTTGCGCTCTCATTCTGGCAGGCGTGGAGAATGTGCCCACCAAACCTGCCAAATTTACCTTCGCCATCGCACGCCACGCGGCAGTAGACCTGGCCCAAATTTTGAATGTCACGCCATTGAAAACCCACAACCGTTTGCCACCAGAAGATTTTGCCCGTCTGCGCACAATGCTTGTACAAGCAGGGATTCTGCTGAGCGACGGGGCGACAACGGAGAAACGGCTCACCCAATTGCGTGCTATGTATGAGCCATTTGTAGAAGGGCTGGCCCAGTACCTGCTCACTACACTCCCCCATTGGATCAATGAGCCGGGCCAGGTCGACGACTGGCAAACGAGCGCGTGGGACCACTTTCTCGAATCGTCTCCGCGTACGGTTGATCGCGCTATTCGTGGCGAATAGCAGGACGACAATGCTCTACAGCAACGGGTGCATCGTGCGCCAGGGCGATGGCGAGCCAACAATGACTGCTGGCTCCCAACCTGGCTCGCCATACAGAATGGACCCACTCCAACGAGGATTCTTACGGCAATACTGATAGCGTATTTGCCAGTGCCGCCCTACTTTCTGCTTCTCATGGTAAGCAGTCTCTACACCGAGATGGAAGGTGAGCAACTGCGCGTAATAAGGCTGAAGACGATACTCCATATCATCCGTATCGAGTTCGTGGTCAGCGAACGAGAGCTGAAGATCAAACGAATAGGGATAGTTTACAATTTCAGGATCACGCATCTCCTCATCAGCAGCATGAACGAGAATAGACATGCCCAACATCTCAAAATGATAATATGACTCGCCTGCAATGGAGTTCCTACGAGAAGGTGGAAGCGAGAAGAGCGTACAAAGATCTGTCGTAAGCTGTTGTAAGGTTTTGTCGGTCTTGATACAAATTTGAAACGACATAGAAATGACTCCTTGCTGGAGAGTGTGCCGATGTCTAACACATCTTACGTCTCTTCTGAAGCAGTGTCAAGGCACTCGCCCAATACCCCATCGTGCCATCGTCTCACTGCCCTTGACAAACCACTGCCTCATGTTCTAAAATATAAACAAATGTTTATATGATGATATCGGGTGGAACGCACCCACCATTGCTAGAGAGTGGTATGAATAACTGGCGCGAACTGAAAATGATGCTGAAAGCCCTAGCGGACGTAGCCCGTTTAACGATTGTCTACCATCTGGCCCGCCAGGAACACACCACAGTCACTGACCTGACAGACCGCTTAAATATTAGCCAGCCGCTTGTCTCCTGGCACTTACGCCGTCTCAAGCGTGCTGGCCTGGTCGAAACCCACCGCACCGGACGCCTCGTCTACTGCTCTCTGAATCGTGAACGCTTTCAGCAGTGTCTTCATGCCCTGGGATTGCTCGTTGACCCCAGTATACAAAGCGTATCATTGCCCAGCGGCACGATGCTTCTAGAAGGTGACCTCGACATGGAAGAATAACCTTCACTAGGCTCCTACTTTTCTCATAGAAGCAAGCTTGTTAGCGGGGTGACTACAGACCATCTCACAGTGTGCCTTCAGTATAGCAATGTTAACAAATCTTTACAACCGTTTAAGCCTGATCTTTAACCTAGCTATGGTAGAGTAAAGAAGAGAGAGGATGTAGGCTAGCATGTGTACAGCAGTACACAATAGATAACACAAAGAAAAAGAAGAGGAGTTGCATGACAACAATCAAGCACAATAGCATAACCCCAGTCTCTGAGCGTATCAGTGTCGGAACAGCCATGTTAAAGAAACGTAGACAGATGACCCAGCAACAGGCATTGCTTGCTGGCAAGGTAGGACGAGCAGACCTGCATATGCACAGCACGTACAGCGACGGCATTGGAACTATTGAGCAAATACTTGACTATGCCCAGCAACGCACTGACCTGGACGTTATTGCGCTTACCGATCACGATGTCATCGAAGGCTCACTGCGTGCCCGCGACTTATGGGCCAGCGGCAACTATCGTTTCGACTTCATCGTTGGTGAAGAAATCTCTACCAGCGAGGGCCACTTACTGGCTCTCTTTCTCGAAAAGCGCATTCGCCCCGGCTTGAGTATGGAGCAAAGCATCGATCTCATTCACGAGCAGGGCGGACTGGCGGTGGTAGCTCACCCACTACACCCACTTTTCCGTCATAGTTGCTCACGCGAGGTTATGGACCGTATCCACGCATCCAGTGCGGTCTGGCTCGATGGCATCGAGACGTGGAACGCTAGCTTTTGCGGCATCTACGCAAATCGCTTGGCGATGAGCGTCAATCGCGAAATTTACAAATTGCCGGAGCTGGGCAACAGCGACGCCCATACACTCAACGCTATCGGACGTGGTTGCACCTGGTTTGAAGGTAAAAATGCACAGGACGTGCGTGCTACCATTGAAAACGGCCTGAGCGCACCTGGTGGTAGACTATGGGATGTACAAGACTACCTCAACTGGGTTCGCTATCGTGTCAGCAAACAAGGTCGCGAGGCACGTCGTCTGATGACAGCGGCCATGAGTGTGGACGAGAACGTCACCGAGTCTGTCGCCTAGCGTCACCTTAGATAAA
The DNA here is from genome assembly GCA_027311145.1 of Ktedonobacterales bacterium. Lineage (GTDB taxonomy): Bacteria > Chloroflexota > Ktedonobacteria > Ktedonobacterales > Ktedonobacteraceae > DTNP01. The sequence continues at coordinate 10,070 of DAICZM010000029.1, read as the reverse complement.
CTACAGATGGAAGCAAAAGCGTGGTTTGCCCGCACTTTTGCTTCTGTTTTTATGAGATTACCACTTAGCAATACAATAAAGTCCTGCAATTAGTCCAGAAGATCGCCCCCCTACTAGTTCTCTCACCACAAGTATGATACAATAGAAGTATGTTTAGCAGACGCATACAGCAACGCGCCAGACACCTTATCGCGCAGTTTATACAACCATTTGCACGACTAGGTGTTTCGCCAAATACATTGACCCTGATCGGCCTCCTGCTGAGTATTGTGACAGCGGTGGTTATATCGCAAGGGAACCTATTTGCGGGCGGTGTGTTGGTGCTTTTTGCAGGCATCTTTGATATGTTTGACGGGGCAATGGCGCGCATATTACATGCAGCCACAACCTTTGGAGCGTTTTTTGACTCAACGCTCGACCGCTTTTCAGAAAGCATTATCCTATTCGGGCTGCTCTATTACGCATTGAACCAGCCGGGCCTTCATGATTCACTCTGGCCTGTAGCTCATGAGCAGTCGTGGATGATTGCCCTGATTTATATTGCTGTCGTCGGCTCGTTGATGGTCAGCTATACCAAAGCACGCGCCGAGGGACTGGGCTTAGAATGCAGAACGGGTCTGCTTGCACGCCCCGAACGTGTCATCATCTTGGCAATTGGACTTTTATCCGGCACCGGCATCTGTATGTGGGCATTGGCCCTCCTGGCTGTCTTCTCAAATGTGACAGCGGTTGAACGAATGATTACAATCTGGCGCATGACGAAACACGCTGCGACACAACAAGGCGCAGGTGACACACATGAGTCGGTTTCATCTCAGCCGCATACTGCCAGGATGGACGAACGCCATCAGCCAACAGCAAAGGCGAGCGTGACACACGATTCTGCCGTTCGCCCGGTACCTACCCGTGTTCCGCCATTTCACGGTGGTGTACCTGAAGAGTGATGCAAATGGCGTAGACAAAGATAATACTGGACCGAATCACCAGATAGCGCAGCGTAAAAAGACTTCCAGAAGAGAAGATCGGGGCGGTTTCATCGCAATTGTGTAGCGGACAGATCACATAAAACAGTGGTACGATGGAAATGTAAGAATAGCCGGAACATGGCACAGAGTTTTTACAAGATATGCTACATAAAGCTGATGCTTGCTCATCTGTTATATAGCCTGGCGTACCCCATCATGAGAGATGGACAGGTCCGCCCTTACTATCTTCAGTCGCTTTTTTCTGTCCTACTAGCCTGCGCTCCGGTCCTAGCAACTGAGACTGGAGATCTTAGTGACAACACAACATACACCTGATGAGCAGCGCGACGCCGATGTCTCCGTCGCAGAGCAGTCCCATACCTCCGATTTGGGAGCCAGTTCACCTTCTATCGAGACCGCTTACGCTCTCGATGCTGCTCCATCTTTAACATCCGACATAGTCACATCCTCTCTTACCAATGAGGCAGAAGAAGCAAGCCCATCAGCCGCTCTTCCTACCCCTGTTTCCATTGGAAACGAGGAGCAAGCCAACGAATTTCATGCCCCTTCCGCTACTATGGACGAGGCTCTTAGCTCAACAACACAGGAGGTTTTATCCCTGGAAAATTATGTAGAAAGCGCGTCGCTCGTCTCAGTCCCAACGTCGTCAGAAGCCATCCTACAAGAAACAACTGTCGCAGGTGCTGCCACACCACAGACTGAGCCAGCCGAAGACCCCCTGACCGTCACGGTCTCCTCAGAAGTGCCAGCAACAACAGAAGAAAGTGCCCCGCAAGCCATCTCTGACACAACATACAACCAGGAAACCTTTTCTGTCAGCACAGCAGAAGCACAGACCAGCAGCACAGCAGAAGCACCAGAAGTTATGCACGCTCAAGAGATTATCGAGGCACACGATCACGATCTCGTCGTAGAGCAAGCTCATATCCCACCAACAGAAGCAGAAGCAGAGATCACAACACTATCGACTGAGCCAGAAACCGCTACGTTGGCCACCCCTGCTGTCGATGAACAGCCCGAAAGTCCGGCACTCCCTTTTACTGCGTTTATTGAGGAATTTCGCCAGAGTGAGGCCCAGCGTAGCGTAAACACGTTACCCCTTTTCGATGCTGAGCCAGTAAGTGAGCCATTTATTCTACCCACAGCCACACCCATTCTTGCGGCAGCAGAGCCAGCAACAGCACAACAGCATGAGAGAGATGTTGCCGTATCGGCCATCGAGCCATCTGCACAACACACACCATCTCTTGTCGAAGCCACCACGTCATTCGTCGGTGATCCCCAAGAGCGTATGGCAAGCGACACGAGCGCGCCGGAAGCCCCGCTCACGCTACCAAACACACCTGCTGTGCGCCCAGTGTCACCGCTATTGCGTCCTGCCACCCGCTTGCGTGTGCCACGCCATGCGCTTATACGCTCGCGTGAGCATAGCGAAGAAACAGCACAACACATACCATCAGCTAAGCCAGCCGTACCAGAACAGGCTACGGACCCTCTAGCCGCGCCCGAAACGCCACGTCCAGCACGCCGCTATCGCTTTGATCGCCCTGCTGCCAGCGCAACCACGACCACGCCACCGGTGGCAAGTCCATTGCCTGCATCGGTACGCAGCGAGGAACCCAAAGTCGTTCAAGCCGTTTCTCCTACGCCCAGTATAGCAACACCCGCACGTACTGATAATACGTTGCCAGTTGCTAGTGCCGAGACGCAGCCAAAAGTGCCAGCTGGTACAAATGGACACAACGGCAACGGTACAACTAGCGCAAAGGCGGTCAGTGCGCCACCTGTAGTACAGGAGCAAGCGACCAATGGTATTCCAGCGATTAGTGAGCAGGACCGCCGTCGCCGCCATGGACAGGATCGGCCCCGTGAGAAAGATCAGCCAGCACAACAGGCACAAGCCTCACTAATACCCGTCGCACCTGCCGCCAGCACAGCAACTACGCCCCCTGCAGCAATCCCCGTACAGGAAACGATACTACCAGTTGCGGAGCAGATACCAACTATGATGATTGAAGATATTGCCCCTGAAGACCTCCCACCATTAGAATATGCCGAATTGCAGAAGGCCTCATCGCGCCGCCGCCGCCGCCATCGCACGAGCAATACAGCACCAATACCTACCGCCGTGACACCCATTGCAGCTAAGGCCGAAGTAGTAGCCACACCAACGCCCTTCATTCAAGCTGCACCGCCAGTTGTCCCGGTAGTGATACCGCCAGTACCCGCCGCCAGTAACAAGGTCGCACCTGCGTTACCGACACCTGCATTGCCAACACCTGCGTTACCGACACCTGCATTGCCATCATCTGCGTTACCGACACCAGCATTGTCAGCACAATATACCATCGTCTCCGGTTATACCGTCAACCAGATGAACCAGGGCAACGATGCCAGCGGCCCATTCATGGCTCCTGAGCCTTCACCCGCACGTGGGAGCGTCCTCTCTCGCGATGGTCGAACCGTCAATCGCGCAGAGTCACAGCGCACGCCTGTTTATACACCGCGTTCCACTGACCCTTCGCCCAGCTCTATTCAGCAGCTGGCAAGTGTTCTCTCGCAAGCCATCCAGACACAGACAGACCGCATGGTTGCGGAATTACACCGCTCTAACCAGGCACCGACAAATGTCTCTGTCTCCTTTCCACCATTCCCATCGACCGAGCGCGTCGGCGTTTTCGTCGATGTGGCCAATCTGCTCTACTCAGCACGCACGCTGCGTATCGCAGTAGACTTTGGCAAACTGCTCGACTTCCTGCGCGGGAACCGCCGCCTGGTGCGCGCACATGCCTATTGCCCAACTAGCCCTCAGGCCGGCGACGAGCAGATGTTCCTACAGGCCGTCAAGGGCTTAGGCTATCGCATCACCACGAAGAACTACAAAACGTTCGCCAGTGGTGCAAAAAAGGCAGACCTGGACCTGGACCTCTGCATGGATGTCGTTCGTCTCGTCGAGGGCAAGGCTGTTGACTGCGTTGTCCTGGTGAGCGGCGACAGCGACTTCATGCCAATGCTCGACTACTGCTCCGACCACGGCGTACGCGTCGAGGTTGCGGCTTTTGATGAAGCGATGTCGGCAACCTTGCGCCAAAGCTGCGATCTCTTCGTCAACCTCTCCATGCTCGAAGAGATTCGCGCATAAAGCCTATAAGCCTGCTTAGATGCAAGACATGCCATCCCCCACGCGGATGGCATGTCTTTGTGTCTGTGAGAAATAGCCTCATCGTTACGTATTTCCATTAAAGAAGTTGTTCGTGTCGCCAACACCCGTCTTGCCCTGGCGTGTCTGCATTCACACCAGCACCTTCACCAACGTTATCAGTAACACAGAACAATGTTTTCCATCATCCAAGCGTCTATTTGTCGTTGAAAAACATTGTCCTGTGCGATTCGCCAGAAGAGCTATCAACCATTCTGGCAAAATGTATCTCGTCCAAGAGAGCAGAAAGGACCCTATCCATGCGCAAGTTTGGTGGTCTCGCCCAGGTTGCATCCCTGCTGACCATTGTTGCCATGCTCCTTGCGGCTTGTGGCAGCACCAGCAGCGGTGGCACAAGTGGCTCCAGCACAAGCACGCCAACCAAGACAGCACTTAAGGTCGCTCTAGTCACAGACATCGGTGGCCTCAATGACAATGGCTTTAACCACCTTGCCTATACAGGCTATACGAAAGCCCAGCAGCAGTATGGCTTTACCCCAAAAGTTATTCAGACACAATCACAGAGCGACTACGTCAGCAATCTGACCCAAGCTGCACAGGCCGCTGACCTTGTGATCGCCGTCGGCTTCCTGATGCAGACTCCGCTCGACCAAGTAGCAAAACAATTCCCCACCAAGAAGTTTGCTATTATCGACGGCTGCGCTACCGATACAAACGGCAACTGCGATCCATTGGCCAATGTCGCGCCACTTTTCTTTAAAGAGCAGGAAGCCGGCTGTCTAGTCGGTGCTGTGGCCGGCCAGATGGAAGTCGATGGCAAGGCGAAAGTTCCCCACCTACTCGGTGCAAATACCATCGCTGCCATCGGCGGCCTCTCCATCCCACCAGTAAACCGCTACATCGCGGGCTACAAATTCTGTGCGACAAAGGTTGATCCTACCGTCAAAGTGATTATCAACTACTCGCAAGACTTCGCAGCAACAGCCAAATGTAAAGACATCGCCACAAGCCAGATCGACCAGCATCAGGCCGACATCATCTTCCAGGTTGCAGGCGGTTGTGGCGTTGGCGCACTCGATGCCGCCAACTCAAAGGGCGTCTATGGCATTGGCGTCGATGCCGACCAGGGCTACCTCTATAGTAGTGTGATTACTAGCGCGCTCAAAAAAGTGGATGTTGCGGTTTACGACACCATCGATAGCTTCCAGAAGGGTCAATTTACCAACAATCCGCCCAAGTTCGACCTCGTCCACAATGGCGTCGGCTATGCTCCCGTTAGCAGTGCAGTGCCAGCAGATGCCAAACAGCTAGCTGATACCTACGCTCAGCAGATCATTAGTGGCACGCTTGTCCCACCTGAAACCATTCCATAAGACACACTTTCCTTCTGTTTTAGCGGTCGCACCGTTCTTCATCGTGAAC
>DAICZM010000029.1:0-4492 GCA_027311145.1 Ktedonobacterales bacterium | reverse complement strand
GGTGCGACCGCTTTTTGCGACCTCTCACGTTTTCGCCACGCTCCTTTACCCGATAGCAAGTGCGCTGGCGTCTTTCCAATAAGAGAAGAGCATTCAACGGATGCTTGACAGACAAATTTTTTCGAGATATATTACTTATCACTTGATAAGTTTTTGTGAGGGAAGCAAAGGATAGATTAGCACACATAATGGCGCGAATAACACGTGGGCAACATCACCATTCAGCACACGAAGATATGGAAGAAACCAAACGCACAATCTTGCGCACTGCTCAAGAGCTATTCATGGAGCAGGGGTATCGTGCCGTTACTACGCGCCAGATCGCCGATGCCTGTGGCTTAACACAGCCCGCGCTTTATCATTATTTTGCCGATAAGCATGACCTCTACGTGGCAGTCATGCAAGAAGAATTGGCAAAGTCGAAGGCCGCCCTGGAGCGCATTGCTCGCCGCAATGAGAACATTGAGGAGCGTTTACGGCTCGTAGCACGCTATATGTTGAGCCAGGCCTCGCATAACCACAGCCTGATGCTGCACGATATTCGCTACGAAATCGCGCCAGAGCAACAAAAAATCCTCCAAGCGGCCTTTCAGGCTAGCATTATCGCCCCTATCGCTTCAATTTTTGAAGAGGGCATACAAAGTGGTTTTCTCTATGATGCACGCCATACTGGTTCAAATGCCACCATGGCCACCCATCTGTTTTTAAGCATGCTATCGCGTTTCGCCGGGCCTGCCCAAACGAACGAAAAGACCATCGCCAATAGCAGCGAGAGGGCTGATATCGTCGTCAACATCGTGCTTTATGGGCTAGTTCGTCACGATCTGACCAAACAGCAGCCCTAATTTTTTCAGATTCATTTATCATGTGATAAATATGGAGGTATTCATACATGGAACCAATACCCTCAGTAGATGAACACACACCATCAATAGCACAACCCACCCCTAAGGCTGGAGCAAGCGACTCTGGCTATAAATGGCGCGTGATGTTCTCCGTCATTTTTGGCACATTCATGTTTGTGCTAGACTCAACGGCGGTCAATGTTGCCGTTCCCACGCTACAAAAATACTTTGGTACAACAGGCCATCCCGCCAGTATCGACCATGTTGACGGCGTACTGACAGCATATATTCTCGCCCTCGGCATCATTACGCCGCTCGCCGGCTATCTCTCTGATCGTTTCGGCATCAAGCGCATGTATATCTTGTCGCTCATTATGTTCACAATTGGCTCGATTCTCTGCTCGTTAGCACCCTCGTTGACCTGGTTGGTTATCTTCCGCGCTCTACAAGGACTGGGCGGCGGTATGCTCGGTCCACTGGGTATCTCGCTACTTTTCGGAGCATTCACAGAGAAACAGCGCGGTCTAGCGTTCGGCATCTATGGCATTCCGCTCGTCTTCGCACCCGCTAGCGGCCCCATCCTTGGCGGCTACATTGTACAATACCTGAACTGGCGGTACATTTTCTGGATTAACGTGCCAATTGGCATTCTCGGTATCATCCTGGCAACGCTCTGGTTGCGTGAGCAGAAACGCGGCACGAATGCCCATCTCGACATTCCAGGCGTCGTCCTGGCAACGATTGGCTCCGCCAGCTTGCTCTATGCTATTCAACGCGGCAGCAGTGACGGGTGGACCTCCGCGCTCATTCTGACCCTGCTCACGCTTGGCACACTGAGCCTGATCGCCTTTGTCATCGTGGAATTGTCTACAAAAGACCCCTTGCTCGATCTGCGTCTCTTCGTCAAACGCACCTATGCCTTTGCTAGCATTATTGGCTGGGTCAGCAGCGTGGCACTCTTCGGCTCAGAATTTCTCGTGCCGATCTACCTGCAAAGCCTGCGTGGACAAAGTCCGCTCCAGGCTGGCCTACTCGTTCTACCACTAGCCCTGGCAGCAGGCGTCACAACACCACTAGCGGGCGCACTCTACAACCGCCTCGGCGGACGCTGGTTGATCGCTGCGGGGGGTCTGCTCTTAGCGATCAATACCTGGAATTTCGCACATATCACCTTGAATTCACCATTCACCACGATTATGGCTCTGCTGGTCATTCGTGGCGTCGCCCTCGGTCTGGTACTACAAACCACGCTGACCGCAGCACTCACGGGCCTTCGTCCCACGCAACTGCCACGCGCCAGCTCGCTACTCACGGCGACACGTACCATCTTCCAATCCTTCGGTGTTGCCGTACTTGGCACCATTGTCACCAACCAGGTCACGGCCTATAACACAGCAGCCGCTAATGATCTTAAAAATCCGGCAACGGCTCTCGGTCATCAGTTCGTCGTCAAAATGCAGCAACTGGCCACCGTCTTACAGCAACAACAGCATTTACCTGCTCAGATCGCGGCTCAGATTGCGGCCAAAGCAGCGGCAGGCCAGATTCTTGGCCCACTCTTCCCAGTTCATTTTGTGCAGGGGATTAATGATGCCTACTATGTCACTTTTGCTCTCTCGCTCATCTCAGCACTGCTGGCTTTCACGCTACCCGGACACAAGCGTCAGCAAACATCTGTTGTAGCGGAAGGCGAGCAAAATGCGGCTCCCGCCGAGAGTGCCGTTTCCTAAACTTAAACATTTTGCACGGCTAAAGATAGGAGAAGAAAAGCAAGACGCCTCTCGTGGGTGTCCTGCTTTTCTTCTCCTATCTCTTTACTCTTTTGCATCGCCCTCGTGGGCAAACAGCGCATCGACCGCTTGTGATGCTTCTGCGGGTGGCAACGCTTGCAAATCGGATGGAATGGCCGGATTAATCACACCGATCAGAAGGCGGATAATGCCAACAACAATGAGGCCTACACCCAAACCAACAACGAGAGCTTCAGGCGAGTCAGCATGTGTGACATATGTTAGACCAAAGGCCACAATACAACAACCAACTACAATAACAATGAGACCACTCAAGACAAAACGGAGCGTTTTGCGCCGTGTCGCCCGTTTTAAAAGGGCGTCCTGCTGCACAAGGCTCTCTTTTTTTTCAACCATGCCACCATGCTTCTCTCTGCTGTAAAGGCGGAACTGATCCAACATTTGTACATTCCACTTATTATACGATATAGAATATACAATGTTGTGACCTGTCCCACCACAAAGAGAGCATTGCCCATTAGCCAACAGTTGGCTCGATGCTCAAACCTTCGGCACGCTCACGCTCCAATTGCGCGGCATGCGCCAGCGAGGGCCGCCAGTAACCAGCGGTCATAAAAACCGTTGGCACAAACAACACCATGCCACCGATGCAAACCCACCACCATGTCGCCCAGCCGGATGCACTCGCAAAACTCCCCACAACTACGGTCAAGCCAACAGTTGAGAGGACGACAACCCAGCGTAACACAAAGCCCCAGACAGCTAGACCAGTCGCGACCAATGCAGGGTTGATGTCCTCAACCGTCTCCGTGAAACCCGCCATCCAGGTCACATATGCAGTCGCAATGGTCAGACCAAAAAATCCGAGTAGCGTTGCCATCAATGCACTACTGGGATGCTGCCCGATCTGAGCAATGAAAATCAGTGTAACAACAATCGTGGCGGCGGTTCCAAGCAGCATAAAGGGTTTGCGCACGCCCATGCGGTCGGAGATCAGGCCAACAATCACGGCAGCCGGCACGTTTACCAGCCAGAAGATACTCATCAAGCCATTGGCATCAGCGAGCGAATAGCCAAAGATCGCATTGAGATACGTAGGGAAAAAGCCAACCGCTGCAAAATAGAGCAGTAGGAAGAAGCTAATCCCTAGTGAGCTAACAATGACTTTAGGACGTGCCATCTGTCGCCAGGGATGGCGCGCGATCTCGTGCGTATCAATGCCACGTGCGCGTGCTTCTAAGAGTTCTCTTTCGCGTAAGGTGGTCATAATTTGCGCACGCAGAGCAGGTGACAGTTCGCGCAGAGCAAACAAGCAGATCACAAAGGCCACGAGACCAGTGATAGCGGCAATGACATATTGTGATTGCCAGGAACCATACAGATGAATGGTCTGGCTCAGCACCGTAGTCGCCAGCACACTACCGCCAACGGGTCCAACCGTCCAGAAACCCATCGCCATTGCACGGCCCAGGCGCGGCGAGAAGTCGCGCACCAGTGCAGGCGTTGCCACGAGGATAATACCCTCGATAAAACCGAGTAACCAGTACAGTACGAGGAAAGAGGTAGCCGACGAAGTAAACGAAATCGCAAAGGTGATGACAGAACTGACAAGCAGACCATAAATCACCAGGTTAGCACGCCCCAAGCGGTCCGAAAAACCGCCAAAGATCGAGGCAAATGCTCCCAACAGGTTTGCCAAAAGCAGCGAGTAGCTATATTGCTGAAGGGTCAGATGAAAATTTGTTAGCACGAGAGGCGCGACTGAAGGGAGGACATACGATTGATAATACAGGACAATAGTCGCAATGACGGAGAGGGCGAGATACCAAATGCGGGTCGAGTTGGCGGGATAATGTTCGAGGCTACGTTGCCAGAAACCGTTTTGATGTGTACTAC
>DAICZM010000299.1 GCA_027311145.1 Ktedonobacterales bacterium | reverse complement strand
TCGTTGGGCCATGCCGCCTATTTTGGCGTCGGTGGCTATGCTCTGGCCATCATGTGTCAAGACTGGAAAATTCCAGGCGGCTATCAACCTTTCTGGTTTGTCCCGCTTGCGGGACTGATCGCGGCCATTGTGGCAATCCCCTTGGGGATAGTCGCGTTGCGTGTGCGGCGGCATACTTTTGTCGTCATCACCATCGCTATCTTCTTTATCATGCAACTGCTCGCTTACAATCTACGCGGCCTCACCAATGGCTCAATTGGTGTGAGCTTGCCTATTCCGTTGGATTGGAGCGGTGATTTCTTCAATTTTCCGTTCTACTATGCCACTTTGATCGTTTTGCTGATCGCTCTTGTTATCGCCTGGTGGGTACGTAACTCTAAATATGGTCTGGGTCTGCTGGCGATACGCGATGATGAAGACCGTGCATTGGGGTTGGGCGTGAACACTGGCCCCTCTAAACTGGTCGCTTTTGTGATTTCCGCGTTTATTGTTGGTATGGTGGGCGCAATCTGGTCCTACTTTGTTGGGTCAATTTATCCACCGACGGGCTTTGATGCCACCTTTGATGTTGGCGTCGTCTTGATGGCCTATCTCGGTGGCATGGGCACACTGAGTGGCCCACTCTTGGGTGCGTTGCTTCTAGAAACCGCACAGCAGTATTTCACTTTGCAGTATGGCGCAAACGGCTATTACCTCGTGGTCTATGGTGCGCTCTTCCTGGTCGTCATGTTATTGCTGCCGCGTGGCATTGTGCCAACCTTGAACGAACGCTGGAACAAAATCCAATACGCTCGTAATCGTCAGCAGGCCGCTAGTAATGTGGCTGTTGTGGCACTCTCTACACCGAGCAGTTCCGCGAACAGCGAGAAGAAAGAGGGTATCAATCTATGAGCTTGCTGGAAGCGCAAGAGATTTCAAAATCCTTTGGAGGCATTCAAGCACTCAATACCTGCTCAGTCAGCGTAGAGGCCGGCACGATTACTGGCCTGATTGGCCCGAATGGTTCAGGGAAAACCACCATGTTCAACATTATGACGGGCTATGAACGGGTTGATAACGGTCAGGTGCGTTTTCAAGGGCAGGTGATTACCAATATCGCTCCCGATAAGGTTTTTCGCCTGGGTGTTGGGCGCACATTTCAGATGACACGTATTTTCCCTCGCATGACTGTGATGGAAAATATGCATGTAGCGGCTCAGCGCAATGATTTCAAAGGCTTGATCGGGCGTTGGAGTTCGGCTAATGAGCAGAAGCGTGCCCTCGAATTACTCGATTTTGTAGGTCTCACGGGGCTCAAGAACCTGCTTGCGGGCAATCTCTCCTTTGGGCAGAAAAAACTGTTGGAGTTTGCTTTTGTTTTGATTGCTGAGCCACGTGTGATCTTGCTAGATGAACCGGCTGGTGGTGTGAACCCAACGATGGTCAACTACCTTGCAGATCGTATTCGGACCTTGAACGAGCGGGGTGTTACCTTTCTCGTCGTCGAGCATAACATGGAATTTGTGATGAACCTCTGCAATCACGTGGTTGTTATGCATCGTGGAACGAAGATCGCTGAGGGTCTACCGGCGGAAGTGCGGGCGAATCCCGCTGTTCTGGAAGCCTATTTGGGAGACTAAGAAGATGCTGCTGACATTACACAACATCTACGCGGGCTATGATGGCAGCGATGTGCTGAAAGGCGTCAATATTGAAGTGGAGCAAGGCACAACAACTTGTATTGTCGGCCCTAACGGTGCTGGCAAATCAACGGTCTTGCGCGTCCTCAGCGGGCTGTTAAAGCCGCGTCTGGGCGAAATCACTTTTGATGGACGTTCTCTGGTTGGTCTATTCCCACGCCAAATCTTGGCACTGGGGATTGTGCAGGTTCCACAAAGCCATAGTCTGTTCCCACGTATGACGGTGCAGCAGAATGTGCGTCTGGGCGCATATACACTGCATGATAAGTCGCTGATTGAGCGTCGTTTGCACGAGGTCGAGGAACTCTTCCCGGTCGTTAAAACGCGCGCCCATGAACGAGCTGGTAATTTATCGGGTGGGCAGCAACGTCTGGTTGAATTTGCCCGTTGTCTGATGCTGGATCCCCGTGTGATCTTACTCGATGAGCCATCGATGGGCCTGGACCCCAAGACGTTTAAACAGGTGATTGAGACCATTAAGCTCATGCAAAGCAATGGGCGCACTATCCTCCTCGTCGAGCAAAATGCGCGCACCGGTTTGAGCATTGCGAACGCAGGCGTGGTTTTGGAGAGCGGGCAGGTGCGCCTCGTTGGCTCACACACAGAGATTTTGAATAACCCAGAGATTGGTCGCCTCTACCTAGGGGGGTCACTCTCTACCGCTTCATAAGGCATCAAGGCGTCTGGCATCGCTCAGGGTGCGAAAGAAGGATAAGTCAATGGCAAGAGACAAAGAAGTACAGAGCGCGATTGACAACTGGGCTCCCCGGTTCGTCTCCAATGGCGTAGACCCAAATGACTTTCAGCGTGTCACTAATAGCGTCGAACGTTGGGATGATTGGTGTCAGCAATGGTCTGAGTGCGGAGCTATGCATGAGGGCATGGCTGAGCAGGCCGAGGCGGAGCGGCACTATGAGTCGGCGGCATATCACTATTTCCACGCAGCAATTTCATATCATTTTGGCAAATACCTGTTTGTGCGCAAGCCGCAGGAGCTGCGGGCGGCCCATGAACATGTCGTGCGCGATTATCAGCGCGCCCTGCCCTATTTTGAGTTTCCTGGCGAGCATGTCGCCATGCCCTATGAGGATGGGGCGACGATGTATGGTATCCTACGCAAACCCTGGCATACGCCCAAGCCGCCAGTGGTGATTATCGTGCCAGGGCTGGATTCCGTCAAAGAAGAGATGCATATCTATGCTAACGACTTCTTACAACGTGGTATGGCTGTGCTGGCAATTGATGGCCCCGGCCAGGGCGAAATGGAATTCGAGTTTCCCTTGCGCCATGATTACGAAGTTGCTATCAAACATGCTGTTGATTACTTAGAGCAGCGCAACGATGTTGATGCCAATCGTGTTGGCATGATGGGCGTCAGCTTTGGGGGCCAGTTCGCCACCCGCGCCGCCGCTTTTGAGCCACGTATCAAGGCTACGATTGAAAATTGCGGCCCATACGATCAATCTGAGAATTTTAAGGCTCGCCCGTTGATTAGTCGTGAGACGCTTGTGCATCGTCTCAAAGCGATTGACGAGGATGATGCCATGCACAAATTGAAACAGTTTAATTTGCGGGGTGTAGCAGAGAAAGTGCAGTGCCCCTTGCTTGTCATTCAAGGTGGCCAGGATCGGCTCGTGCCTCCTGCCCAGGGCCGGCGTATTGCGGCGGAAGCCCCCCATGCCGAACTCTGGTTTTTTGAGGATGGCAACCATGTCTGCAATAATATCCCCTACAAGCATCGCCCTCAACAAGCCGACTGGATGCGCAAAAAGCTATCACGTCTTGTCTAACGAAAAGGAGCAATACATAATGGCGAGAGATGCACGTGTGCAGAGCGCGATTGATAACTGGTCGCCTAGATTCATTGCCAATGGTATCGATGCCAACGACTTTCAGCATGTCACCGCACGTATCGAGCGTTGGGACGACTGGTGCCAGCAATGGTCTGTATGTGGGGCCATGCACGCTCGCATGGGTGAGCAGGCCGAAGCGGAGCGGCACTACGAATCGGCGGCTTACCACTATTTCCATGCGGCAATGGCCTACCATTTTGGGAAGTATCTGTTTGTGAATAAGCCACAAGAGTTGCGGGCCGCTCATGAGCAGGTGGTACGCCTCTATCAGCGCGCATTGCCCTATTTTGAGTTCCCCGGTGAGCATGTCACTATTCCCTATGAGAACGGTGCGACGCTGTATGGCATCCTGCGTAAGCCCTGGCATGCACCTAAGCCACCAGTGGTGATCCTCGTGCCTGGTTTGGATTCCGTCAAAGAAGAATTGCATACTTATGGTGACGATTTTCTGAAACGTGGCATGGCTGTGCTGGCGATTGATGGCCCTGGTCAGGGTGAGATGGAGTTTGAGCATCCCATGCGCCACGACTTTGAAGTGCCTATCAAGTATGCTATTGATTACTTAGAGCAGCGCAACGATGTTGATGCCAGTCGCGTAGGCATGATGGGTGTCAGTCTGGGTGGCTATTATGCTCCACGCGCCGCCGCTTTTGAACCACGTGTCAAGGCCGTGATTGCCAATGCTGGTGGCTACAACATGGAGGGCCACTTTGACCTGCTACCACAATTAACACGTGACGCTTTTATCGCACGGACGCATTCGACCAGCGAACAAGAGGCACGCGCAAAATTGCGCTCCTTTGATCTAAACGGTGTGATGCAACACATCACCATGCCACTCCTCATTATCATGGGTCGTTTGGACCGCTTGATCCCACCAACGGATGCAGACAGAATGCTTGCCGAGGTAGGCCACAACGCGGAACTCTGGATGTTTGAGGATGGCAACCACGTCAATAACAATATTGTCTATAAACATCGACCTCAACAGGCTGATTGGATGCGCTCAAAGCTGATGCGCCAGGAGTAACCGCATGAGCATGTTAATGAACGAAGCGACTCTTAGCAGAAAATCTGGTGGGGTGCTATCAATCATCCCGTGTCCTCTGAGCATTTCGAGACTTTGCGCCTGGCAATACCTGGGCGGATCAAGATGCCTATGATCGGCAGGCTGTCGAGTTGGGAGCGCGCTTTAAGAAGAATTTTGCCAAGTTCGATCTTTCTAGCGACGAGATGCGCAATGCAGGCCCACGCTAATCGTCTCTTTGTCTGAAGAGAGAGGTGTACAGTGGTTTTAGAGGCGAAATATCCGCAGTTCTCTCAGGAGGAGTTTGCCCGTCGCTACGCGGAGGTCCGTGCGGCAATGCACGCGGCGGACCTCTCTGCCCTCGTTTTTTATAGCACAACCGGCTCATATCATGAAGTGTTGTTCCTCTCCGATTTTATCACTACCAGAGAGGCCTTTTTCGTCTTTCCTGACGAAGGCGAGCCGACGCTCTTTGTGCAGATGTATAATCATGTGCCAAATGCGCGTCGTGAGGCGCGTTGCAACGATGTACGTTGGGGTGGACCCGCTAGTGCTGCTGCCGTTGCCGCAAACTTGCATGCCCGCAAACTGGGCAAGAGCCGCATTGGGCTGGTAGGCGCACTCTCTTTTCAGCAGTATGAACTGCTGAAGCGTGAGCTACCAGACGCGGTTTTTGTTGATTTTAGCGCGCAGATGGCACGTCTACGGCAGATAAAGAGCGCAGAGGAACTGGTCTTCTTGCGTAAGGGTGCGGAATTGAGCGATTTGGCGATAGAGGCTCTTGAACGCGAGGCACGTCCAGGCATCAGTGAGCACGATCTGGCGGAGATTGTAGAGAGCGCGTACCTGGGCCTGGGCGGAAGAACGCATATCCACTATATGGGAACGACTCCTATGAACAATCCCAACCTGTGCGTACCCTCGCAACACCAATCAAATCGCCTTCTACAGCGAGGTGACGTACTGATTACCGAGATCAGTGCGCACTATCACGGCTACGCTGGCCAGATTCTCCGTCCGTTTGCGATTGGTACTCCACCAACGTCCGCCTATGCGCATCTGTACGATGTCGCACTTGAGGCATTTGAGCGTATCGCGCGTGTTGTGCGTGCAGGCGCGACCAGCGACGATATATTGGACGCCGCTGAATATATTCATCAGGCAGGCTTTACGATCTGTGACGATCTGGTCCATGGCTTTGGCGGTGGTTATCTCGCGCCTGTACTTCGTACTCGCCGGACCAGTGCGCGCATACCCGAAACATTCGTCTTGCGTGAAAATATGGTGATCGTCATTCAGCCAAATATTATCACCGAAGATGAACGCATGGGTGTCCAGGTCGGGGAAATGCTACTTGTCACGTCGGCAGGCGTAGAGTCGCTGCATCGCTACCCCATGCGTTTCGTGCAATGCCGATAAAGCCCGTAGGGAACGATTGATTGCATCCCCTACTGCTCTGTCAAACGTCATTGCGCACGTTTTTTGTGTCTGGGAGCAGGGCATGATAAATCACGCCCCTACAATTAATAAA
>DAICZM010000298.1 GCA_027311145.1 Ktedonobacterales bacterium | reverse complement strand
GTTGTGGCTACGGGCATATTCAAATGCATAGCGAATGATTTTCTCTGAACCGGGGCGACTGATCAGTTTGAGAGATTCCATCATGTCATGCGTCTGGCGATATTCAATGCCGGTGTATGTATCTTCCTCATTCTCGCGCACAATCACGACATCCATAGTGGGATGTTTTGTCGCGACAAAGGGATAGTACGAGACGCATGGGCGTACATTAGCGTACAGACCAAACATCGTGCGTGTCGTCACGTTTAGGCTTTTGTAACCCCCACCTTGCGGAGTAGTAATGGGAGCTTTAAGAAATACTTTTGTGCGGCGCAACGAGTCCCAGGCATTTGGCTCTACACCAGAGTTGATGCCACGTAAGTAGACCTTCTCGCCCACTTCAATTTGCTCGATATCGATGCGCGCCCCTGCGGCTGTGATAATATGTATGGTTGCTTCCATGATTTCTGGCCCAATGCCATCACCGTAGGCAACCGTAATAGGTACATTGCCCATAGATAATCTCCTTTTAGCCTCTCGTTAAGAGCTTTTGTTCAGTGTAGCATATGAGCGATAGCTGCCACAAGGTGGTCGCCAGCAGAAATTCAAGCGTGCGAAACGGCGCAGCGTAGGCATTGTTTTTTTCAGATATTGTTGCCAGGATTACTGTGCAGGTATAATAAGGATGAGCAATGTATTTTCCACTATGGCACGGGCTAAACCTCGGCAGGTCTCTATACGTTTCCTGTGAAATCTGGTATAGTATGTTGTACGTATTCCTATACTCTTGTGCTGATCCCTTGAAAAAACGTCTAGAAAACTATCTAGAAAATGGAATGAGGGTGCTTTGGAAGAGAACGCACCAACAAATATTGAACCTGCAAAAGCTGAACCTGCAAAAGCTAAACATGTGCAATCCGTACATGCGGATGCGTATGACCTGGATCTCCTCCTATCAGGATTTCTTGGTGAGACGCCACCAGTGGGACAGTTACCCCCAAAAGGTGAACGGCAATGGGTTGATCGCCCCGAGCAATTGTTCCATGTTGCTACTGTCCTAAAACAGGCATCGCTCATCGCGATTGATGCTGAATTTACGCAAGTGCGTTCCCGTACACAGGCAGAGAGTGGTTCTTCCGTTCCGCGTCTGTCCCTCTTGCAACTGGCAATTGCGAATCGTTGCTTTGTTGTTGACACCTTACGTCTACACGATCTGTCCCCGTTGGCAACGGTCGTGGGTGATCCATCCGTGGCAGTCCTTCTCCACGGAGCTGGTGCTGATCTGCGCGTCATGGCAGAGCGTGGCTTAGAGGTTGCGCATTATTATGATCTGGAAGCAACAAGTCGTTCTATCTTTGGGCAACACGAATCATCGCTGGCGGCCATGCTGCAACGCGCTTTTCATATTCGTCTCGATAAAAGTCTACAACGCACTGATTGGACGCGTCGTCCCTTGCCGCCCGCGATGATTGCCTATGCTGCTCGTGATGCTGAGGTAACGCTGGCCCTGCATTCCTGGCTCGATCAGCACTATCATGATATTTTGGCATTGCACGAGAATACGCTTGTGCTTGAGCCAGTGGCAAGCTGGATTGAACCCTTTTTGTACGGAACTGCACAAAATTCTCCTGAGCAGGCAATCGCGGACGCGAAGGCCAAAGGTTTTTTGCGCGAGAAGGTGCAGATTTATGAAGATTGTCGTGCTGCTCTGGTGACGCTCAGCCATCCTTTGCGCCGTAGCCGTCTGTTGCGCCTGATCGCCGATCTCTCACTGACGAAACTGGCACCCGATCTCGAGCCTTTGCTGCAGGCCCCCACCTCCGATGAACGTGCGGCCAGTGTCCGTGCGTTAGGCCGTCTGGGAATTAAAACAGCAAAAACGGCTATTTATCCTCTTTTACATGATCCCGTGCAGGATGTGCGTAAGGCCGCACAAACGGCATTGCGCAACCTTGGCGAGAAAGAGTTGCCGCAGCCACGTGTTCCCCCGCAGCGTTCCAGTGATGGCACACGTAGTTGGATCGTAGAAACTGCGGAAACTGCGGAAACTGCGGCAGCGGCCAATGGCAGTATGCCTGATGAAAATGATTGGAAAGCCCGTCTACGCTCTATGATGCGTGAATAGCCTGTTAACGGTGCCAATCCCGAAGTGCTGAAGTGCTACGATAGCTTGCGTTCATCATGCGCAAGGTGTATACTGTGCGCGTGTTATTGACGGGAAGGGAATACTGAGATTATCTTCCCTTTACCCCTGTGAGGAGCGAAGTTTCATGAAAATTATACTTTTACAAGATGTTGCTGGATTGGGGAAGGCGGGCGACCTGAAAGAAGTCGCAAACGGCTATGCCCGCAATTATCTTTTGCCGCGTCAGCTCGCGGCTGGCGCGACGCCAGCATTGATCGCTAATCGGACGCAGCGGATTGCTACCGAGCAGCGCAAATTGGCCAAGCAGGCTGAAACGCATAAGCAGCAGGCGGAGCGTTTGGGCCAGATCACACTAACTTTCAAAGCCAAAGTAGGGAGTCAGGGGCGCCTCTACGGCTCGATTACCAGCCAGGATATCGCAACAGCATTGCGTGATGCCGAACGCATCTATGTTGATCGTCGTATGATCGAACTTGTCGACCCCATTCGCACGTTAGGAACCTTTACCGTTTCTGTCAAAGTTGCGACAGGTCTGGAGCCGAAGATTACGGTCAATGTCATCGATGAAGCGGGTGTGGTTGCCGCGCAGTAGAGGCAAGCACATGGTGTCTCACTGGCGATCTTCTTCGATTCTTCAGGAGCTATCATGCCACGCTGGCTGTATTATCTACTTCTAATAGCCATCATCGCTCCCGTGCTTTCCCTGTTCGGGGGGCAACGTTATGAGATGGCTATTTTTATTTCTGCTACCCTCGGTCTCATTCCATTGGCTGCTCTGATCGGGCAGGCAACCGAATACATGGAGTACTATGTGGGGCCGATTGGTGGCGGCTTGCTCAATGCTACCTTTGGCAATGCCCCAGAGATTATTATTGGCATTTTTGCCTTGCAGCATGGCCTGATTTCTGTGGTGAAAGCTTCAATCACCGGTTCTATCATCAGCAACTCTCTTCTCGTCCTTGGTGGCTCGTTGGCACTCGGTGGCTGGCGTTGGGGCGAACAATATTTCAACAACCGTGATGCTGGTCAATACTCTGCGATGATGGTGATGGCAGTGGCGGGCCTACTTATCCCTTTTGCTGCTAGCTTTGCTATTAAAACGCCGGGTGATCTTGAAATTATCAGCATTGCGATTTCGTTTATTCTTTTATTGATTTATGCTCTCTACCTTGCACTCCATGTGTTTCATGTGCGTGCTGTACGCCGTAACCCACGCTCGCACCGTCATCAGACCATTCCATTAAAGCCACTTCAGGAAGATGATGAGGACCATAGCGGTGAGAGCGATGTAGAGGCGGTAACGGGCGGCGTTAACCCACGCGACCTGGATGGGGGGAGACCGCCTTCGCTCAGGGTGGCTTTGTTAATGCTGCTGGTTGCGACGATTGGGACATCCTGGAATAGCGAACTGCTGGTGGGTGCTATTGAGCCTGTTGCCGTGCAGTTGGGCTGGTCAACCGTTTTTATTGGTCTCGTTATTATCCCCATTGTGGGCAATGCGGCGGAACATGGCAGCTCGCTCATTGTCGCCTATAAAGATCGCGTCGATTTGAGCATGGCAATTGCGGCTGGTTCTTCTATTCAGGTTGCCACTTTTGTTGCCCCTTTACTGGTTTTAGTGAGCCTGTTTTTTGCTCAACCCTTGAACCTGATTTTTCAGCCACTCGAACTGGCTTTGCTGGGGCTGGCAACTATTCTCTTTACCTTCGTCAGCCTGGATGGAAAATCGTCCTGGTTAGCAGGTATGCAGTTGGTGGCCGTCTATGTGATGGCCTGTGTGGTGTTCTACTTCATCCCTGGCTGAGGTACTCGCCCAGCCCTCCCTGCTTTAACATCTTTGTACGCATGCCAGCACTGGCTCTCTTAGCTAAAAACTAGCGGTAACAGCATAGCTTGCGTTACCGCCAATTTTTTAACGTGTTCACCATGGAGCTGCGTTGTTTGTCGGTGTCTACCGTTTAGCCTCGCTTGTCGCATCCTTGCGAAGAAGATCGTGGCACGCACGCCGTTTCTTGTTAAGAAGAGTGTGAAGAAGCGATAGGTTTTTCCACGCTGGCAGTTTGTATGACGGCGTGTGGACGGCTCGTATAGAGAACGCCGACGAAAAATACAATCCAGCCAACGGCCATGATGGCCCAGAAGAGGCTCTGTAGGCCCAGGAGGCGTGCCAGCGTGCCAGCCGCGCCATCGAGTAATGCCCCCGCCAGGATCAGCACATTGGCTAGTAACAGGTTGTAGGTTTGAATGCCAGCCGTCTGCCTTTGGCGACGGAGCAGTTTCCATGCCGAGTAGAGCGCGACCCCCGCAACTGCGATGACGCCAAGCGTGTTCAAGATGATAATCGTGACAAGCCAAAGGCCAGGCTGAAGAATGCCAGTGCCGGGTGTGCCAGCAACATGGCTGAGTGCCCGCATATCAATCGAGGCGAAGAAGATCAACACAGTTGATAGCGCACTTAGGATGTAGAGGATCGTTAGATAGGTATAGCGGAGGCGTGTGCCGCCTACGAGCGTGATGCTACCGAGACCAAGCCATGCAGGCATCAATGCGCCACCGAGAATGTAGTAAAGGCGAAAGAGTAGAACACCCGCAGTGCTGGTTGGCTGAACGGCAATCATCAGGACATAACAGAGGGTTGCCATAAAAGCCATCAGCAACGCGATGCTCCAATAGAGCTGATAGGGCCGATGACGGCGTAAAAACTGGCTTAGCACAACACTTGCGAACAGGCCAGTGACGATCACGTTGATGATCGGTGGAATGAGAATGAGCGAATTGTTCATCGTATGTATCCTCTATAGCCCAAACGATAAGAGCGAAAATACAGAAAAGTATAGGTCTTCCCATAGAATATACTAAAAACTCAAGCGAGTTGCAACCCTCTTTGAGGAGGTTTGCTACCTAGTAATAGGCAACTAGTCAGAAACGGGCTGTATTGCGGTTCAGATATGTATAAAATATCTATGTTTTTCCCCTAACGCGGCCTTGACATTCCCCAACCGCTTTAGGTATACTTATGAAAACGATGTAGCCATAAGCTACACAACAGCAAAGATTTACCAACTACATATATGCAGTGAAGCTGCTCTCATCAAGAGAGGTGGAGGGAAACGGCCCTGTGAAGCCCGGCAACCCACTTGCAATGTTGCAGGAGAGGGTGCCAATTCCGGCGGAGTTATCCGCAAGATGAGGGGAATGTGCAATTTGCCATACCCCTGAAAACAGGGGTTTTTTGTTGTCCTGCATATTGTGTACCTTACAAGTCAAGTAAACAACAACGCTGACGAGGACGAGTAAACGGAACGGGCGGGTACAGAGAATTGGCGTGGCTGCGATGCCAGTGCCGTACCAACGTTGAATATGACCTCCGAGTTGCAGGTTGAAAGCCCGCGTGGCGAGTAGACCCAGCCGTGTGGCCACGTTATGGCCAGAGTGCCATGCATGAAATAACCGTCATGGGCACTCGTCAAGGTTGATGCTGTGAGGCGTTGACAAATCAGGGTGGTACCGCGAAAACGTTTACCCCTCGCCCCTGTTGGGTGAGGGGTATTTTTGTTCTCATTTTCTCGAAGGGAGCGTATGCGATGGCACTACAATGTGAGACACGGAGCGCAAATAAAGTATATAGAGACAGTGTATGCCCAATGGCGCAGTCCCGTCCTGCTTATCACAATGCGACCTATACCTTTGACTCCTTGCCGTTGCTGCGTGGCGGACAACTTGGCCCTGTGACGCTCGCCTATGAAACGTGGGGGACGCTCAATGCCGAAGGAACAAATGCGATTTTGCTCACGCACGCCCTGACTGGTAATGCGCATGCGCACGATATCGAGAAACCTGATGATGTGAAAGCGGCATGGTGGAATCCTCTGATTGGTCCTGGCTGCCCCATCGACACCACGCGCTACTTTGTGATCTGTTCTAATGTGCTGGGCAGTTGTTATGGCAGTACGGGGCCAGCGTCTATCGATGTGCGCACCG
>DAICZM010000297.1 GCA_027311145.1 Ktedonobacterales bacterium | reverse complement strand
CCTCCGACGTGGTGAGAAATTCCTTGAGGCCCAGGTCAATGCCGACCTGTTTGCCCGTCGCAACATGTTCAATCCGCCGCTCTGCCTGCACGGCAAACTGTGCATAGTAGCCATCGGCGCGCCGCACGATGCGCACCCGCTTGATCTGCTTGACGGGATATTCCTCGATGCGTTGCCATTTATTGCCAATGAGACGCAAGCGCCCGATGCCACAGCCATCGGTGAAGGTGATGTGCTTGCCATCCGGTTCCAGCTTCCAACCTGTTTGCTTGTACTCGACTGATCTGTTATCATGCTGAAACTTGGGATAGCCCTTCTTCCCTGGCGTGTGGTTCTTGCAGTTGTCATAGAAGCGACTGATTGCGGCCCACGCCCGATCTGCCGCCGCTTGACGGGCTTGCGAGTTGAGACGAGCGGCGAACGGGTAGTCTTTGGCAAGGGTTGAGCAGGAGCATTGCAGGGCGTTGCGGTTGATACCACGAGTCTCCATCCACAGGCGCACGGCTTTATTGCGGATGAACTGTGTCACCCGTATAGCCTCGTCAATGGCGGCGTATTGCGCCGATGTGCCCTGGATTTTGTACTCGTAGATCAACATTTATTTGCTCTGCGCTTTCAATCGTTCCAATTCCTGCTTTGCCAGTCGTGCAACCACGTCCAGCATCGTTTCGCCCGTGTGAGCTGCAATGATTTTCAAGTCTTTGCGCGTTTCTGGTGTGACGCGAACATTTGGGTTTAATTGTTTGCTGTTCATAGCAGGTATTGTACCACTATGCCTACTGATTGTCAACATTTCCCCCACCAGGAAACCCCGCAAAGGAACGCTCATTCATCCCCGCCTTGAAAGGACGGGGCTTTCTGAGCCGATTTTTGTAATCGAAATTTGTTGTGCAATAAATGTACCCGTATTTTAACATTTTTGCAAGGGGTATCAAAATAAAAGCGTGCCCTGGGGATTGTTTCGCGATTGTTTGTTACTTATGTTTGGTCGCTTTGAGATTATCACCTACTTTGCTCCTGTGATGTTGCTGAGTGGCTGAAACAATAACGAAGCATATCGTTCTGCCTGTAGAGCAGCATGAAGGGAGAAAATCATGATTTTTCTCCCTTCACATGACTCTACTTTTGTCTAATAATGCGCACTGTTGATAATCATGGAGATAATGATAGATGAGAAGATGCAGGCCAGGAGCGCTACGACGATAATGGGAATGAAGTAGACCAGTGAGGCTCTTCCTCCACGAAATTTGTGGACGGCCATCAACATAAAAATCTGCAACACAATGTTATAAATGTTGAGGCCGAGCGAGGCGAAACTCCCTACGAATGGAATAAGAGCGAGCAGCAGTGAAACTACACCGATTGGAATACTTACGAGCAACGTGCCATACATCTGTTGTAAAAATGTTCCTGTCCCATGAAACGCTTTAGCAAGCAAGTAGTAGATACCCACACTGATGAACAAGCCAATGGGTAGCCAGATGATCTCACTGTAGGCATACGTGAGGAAAAAATTTTGTAAGACTGCTGGATCAATCGGATTATTGGGGCTAGTGGGTAAGGTACTGAAATTGAATGCCGGATTGATATTGATGTTTAGGATAGTAATAAGGCTGGCAACTATTGCGTAACCGATAATTTGTACCCAGACGATATTCCACTTGGCTTTTCCTAGTTCCTGCGCTATGGTTTGGGCGGCTGGTTTAGTGAGGATACGCAAATATTGTTGTGGTAATTCGCGAAGAGCTTGTGCCAATGGTAAGGGCGATGCTGTCTGTGGGGCATAGCCAAAGCTCTGGCTGGGAGGTGGATACCCATACCCTGGCTGGTTAGGGCCGGAATACATTGGTGGATATGGTGATATTGGTGGGTAAGGCGATACATCTGGTGGGTAGGGTGATGCAGGCGGATAAGGCGATGCATCTGGTGGAGTTGCTGATGGACCTGCATTGCCTGAATTATAGGGATCACTGGGTGTTGGTGTTGGACCAAAATATTCGTAAGCATTTGAGGGTGGAGGCGCATTATAAGGATTCTGAGGATCAGAACCATAAGGGTGTTGTGCGTCGGGACCATAATTTGAGTTTGGGTCTTGAGACATTGTGTATGCACTCCTTTTAGCAATAAATATTGAGCTTCCTGCCTTATCATAACATAGGTATGTATACTATGGACATACAAAGGTATGATTGCTTGCTATAAAATGCGACCATTATTTTGTTTCCAAGTATTAAAACGTGTCAGAGTGCAGTCCAACCAAATCACAGTGTATGCTCTTCATATCAGCTATTGAAACTGCTTCCGTGTGGCGTGACGGCGCACGAGGACATCTGACCCGTTTTTTGCCTGATAGATGTCTTCCTTAGGAACGAAATAAATAGAGAAAATAAATGAAAGGCTACGGATCAAACATGGCAAATGAACAGATTTCAGGCGGCAAGGTGCGTGTCGGTGCGATGTCACCCGATTTTACTTTGCCCGATCAGACAGGTCAGATGGTGAGCCTGCGGGATTTTATCGGCAAAAAGAATATTGTCTTGTACTTCTATCCGAAGGATGAAACACCGGGATGCACGGCAGAAGCCTGTTCGTTTCGCGATAGCTATGAGACCTTTAAGGACGCGGGTGCGGAAGTTATTGGTGTCAGTGCTGACTCACCTGCATCTCATCAGCAGTTCGCGAAACATCATCGTCTCTCGTTCGTCCTGTTGAGTGATGAGCGGGGCGAGGTGCGCAGACGCTATGGCGCGACGAGTCTGGGCATCTTACCAGGGCGTGTGACCTATGTGATTGATAAACAGGGAATAGTGCGGCACATTTTCTCATCGCAGCTGATGCCAGAAAAGCATATCAATGAAGCTCTTCAGGCCCTTGAGAAGGTTGGTGTGTAAGAGTTATTAGGCAAGCAGAAGGAATGGCACGAGTAAGACGCCTTTGTGAAGCGCCTTGCTCGTGCCATTCCTTCTGCTTGTGGTGCGTGTTGCACATTTTCACACGCTCTTCACACTATTTCAAATAGCGTCATCCTCTATTTTTTTGTAAAAAGTCGTGTAGATATGTTTTATCTTTCAGGCTTGACAGCGAACCTCTGTAGTATTTATACTCTTCTCGGATGCTTTTCTTTGCTTATCGATCACCCTACGTCTATTTGTTGCTCACATTTTTCTTGTGTGTTTTGTGATATTTTTCGTATGAGGAGTTATTTTGTATGTCACTTGAGGACCCTGGTTCTGATTCATCTTATAATGTAAATCAACATTACACCCCCCCCTCGATTTCCCTCTCGCTGGAGTAGACGGCAACTGCTGTTTGCAGGAATGCTGGTTGTGTTGGTACTCTCTGGTGTCATTGGCGGCTGGAGTGCCGCTCAGGTGCTTTTTCAGGCTCATGCCGCAGGACCACAGGCGGCTCCTGCCAGCTTGACCTTGCAACAGTTTCTAACCCAGGGACGCAAAGATGGCGTCTATCGTGGTCCTGTCATTCTGCCTGCCCATCAACCTGCTGTCGCGTTGGGTGCTGGCAACCATCTGGCTGATTACAGCAAGCTGCCTGCCAGTGCTGAACCTCCCACCATGCAGCCTCTCACCCAGGCCCTGTCATCCGCATTCCTGGCGGGAGGAGCAGCGACGACCAGCCTGGACTTACATGGCAGTGATCAGCGGCTCGAAGTCGTTGTTCCTCCTGCCGCTCTTGATCTTTCGCAAGCAACTGTGTCAAGTGGGACTGGGAGCACGGCCACTCTACTCCCGGCCAGTGGTCCCTTTACCTTGCGCATTACGCAACTCTCCGGGCATGCGGCTGGCTTGCGCCATGTGTTGGGGACCTATCAGATTGATGTGCTAAATGCGCAGGGGCAGGCCGTACAGGGGGTGCATCTGCGTCAGCCCATCACGCTGGTCTATCACTATCAACCCTGGGAGATGAGCGTCCTGAACCTGGATCCTCACGCCATCTTGCTCAGCTGGCCCGTTGCCATTGCGGCTGCTCAGCAAGCCAAGCAATCGACACAAGGTCTGGTGATCCCCATGCAGGTGAATACGCAGACGCAGACCTTGACTGTCCAGACCACCGTGCTGGGACCAGGCCCTCTCGTCGCTAGTGGTTCTCCAGCGGTCCAGAGTCCACCTGTTCCATTGCTCGCATCAGTTGGCGGCAATAATGGGCAGGTGACCTATGACTATCCGTTGCGCGTCGCTCCCGGTGCGGCGGGGTTTACGCCACAACTGATTCTGCATTATTCTAGTAGCGATCCCAACAATCGTGCCTATCGGACTTCACCTGCTGGAGATGAGGGTGATGGCTGGAGCCTTTCTCTCGGCTCTCTCTCGGCACAAAACTATGCCAATGGCAGTGCAGCTTCCGGCACGTGGTATTCGCTCAACAATCTAGGCAATTTCAGTGATCGTCTGGTTGCCGATGCGAACTCGATGTTCCAAACGCAACACGTTTCGCACTATCGCATTCAACAGGTGACCAGTAGCCAGACCAGCCAGCCCTGTTTCCATGTCTGGGATACAGGAGGCACCTACTACGAGTTTGGCTGCACTCCTGACTCATTAGCGTGGACCAACACGGGTAGCCAGCAGAACTACCAGTGGAACCTGGACCGCATGGTCGCTCCCAATGAGGGACCTGCTACCTCCAATGTCGGCTATGTGCAGATTGCCGTCTCCTATCTGCAAGATTGTGCGCCTGCGCCCAGCCCCATCGTGCAGCCCTGCCCTACCAGCACATCGGTGCGTGACTCGGCGATCAGGCAGATCACCTATGGCTACGGAACCTCCGTTTCCAGCATCAGTACTGTGGTGGGTAGCGTCGATTTTACCTACCAGGCCCCGTTCTGCTATAGCAGCAATGGCGTGACTTGGGCGAGCAGTTATGGGAGCGGTTGTAGCACAACGCAGGTGCGCAGCGATGACCCGGTGCTCTTTGATAATGTCCCACCCCCCACGGTGATGAGTACGCTTTCCCTGCAGAGCGTGACCAGCTATGTGGGGACCGATTCGGGCGGCAGCAAGGATGCCAGCTACGCGTTCAGTTATAGCTATACTGCTGCTACCACTAACTGTTACGATCCCTATTCACTCGTTCAGGAATCGTGTGCAGGTGAGCACCTCTTAACACAGGTGGTGCCGACCCTCTCTCTCAACGGCACTGGTCACACGATCAAACCTCTAATACTGAACTATAGCCCGCCTGGGTCTACGCAATTCCAGAATTCCTACATTGATACACAGCATCAGAACACTGGTGGTGGTGCGTATAATCTCAATACCTATTGGCAATATCTGACCAGCTATATCGATACGAACACGGGCATTGGCGGGCAGATTAGCTATACCACTGCCTATAGTAACTCGCATGGCACACCTGCTCAAACGAGCAATGGCACGATCACTGATGATCGCCATGATCCCTTGTACTGTACCAAGTATGTTAGCGACTGTGCCGCTTCGACGACGACCTGGGGCACGCCCAATCCCTATGCCAATCCGCATGATCGTTCCTGGACGCTCCAGGTCGTAACGCAGATTGCCACGTGGGGCACCGATTCGAGCAGCAGCCAGCTCAGTCCCGCGATCACGAAGTATAGCTATCAGCTTGCCAAAACGGGCACCTGGAGCAGCGGGAGTACCTACTGTTATCCCTATCAACAAGATACGGATTGCGTGGGCGATAACTGGATTCCCACCAATAATGGCGTGGAGGATAGCAACTGGCAGGACTACTTCGATAGCGAGTTTCACGGCTTTTACAATGTTGCTATCACCAGTCCGGCGGGTAATCTGACTGAGCAGTACTACTACAGCACCGAAGGATGGGGCACAGCGGGTTCCCAGAGCGGCAACTACAACTCGGGTGCCATGTTCCAGCAGGATATCTATAACGGTACGAATGCCAGCAATCCGCCGCTTGAGGAAACCATCACCCAATACACGGGCAACAACCAGTTTAGCTCCACCACGTATCCCAATTCCTGTAACGGCAGTCTCAGTCCCGTCTATCCCGCTTGTGAGGTGATGCCATTATGGACGGTGACAGCAGGTGATGGACAAACGCCGCAGGTCAATAGTCAGAGTAGTTCGCCCTGGGTCAAACACAGCTCTACC
>DAICZM010000296.1 GCA_027311145.1 Ktedonobacterales bacterium | reverse complement strand
GTATTAGATTGGGACTGAAAATGAGCCGGAACATACGCTCTCCTATCGATGTCTTAGTTACCGTAGGGATAAGCAGCATGAGAACACGGATGAATGCCCCTACCGCAACCCCGCTGCCATAGTCTCCCTTAGGCCGGTAATTTTGCGCCCTTACCGTTCGGTATGTTTGCGAACGAGATATAGATTATTGAGCGACTCCGATGTAGTCAATCCATGCAAGGATGAAAAGGCGGCATCTTCTGATGTGCGGTAATAAGACAATCTTTTACTTCATATATTCAATGACCTTTTAGGGCGGGCGTTTGCCCGCTAAAGGTAGTTAACGACGAACGGCTGCTGGAATTGAGAAGCAGCTGGCGGCCTGGCTAATCGACAACGGGCAGAATGAGGCCACTGACGTTCATCCGACTTGGGGATTTTCATGACTTGACGTTATTGTGGTTTAGATCTTGTGCAGAGAAAGAATCCTCGCGGAGGATAAAATGAAGATCCAGTACAATAAAATCGAAGTTATTGCAGCAGCCAGATACATCGTAGATAACATGCCGAGTTCAAAAATTCCCTCGATGATTCCTTATACCGATCGAGGGTATCAACCAGAGCGTGGAGAAGTGGATGAAATTCTAAGAAATATACGGACTCTGGCCGGAGAAAATAAAAATGTATTCGAGGCTGTTCGTCGAAAACTCTCATTTGGCGACACGAAGGTTGAACCGATTATGCAGAAGTGGGTTGAAGTATTGGGAATAGGCGGATATTGGATTATTGCTGAGATAGAAGGCGATACTGTCATTTTCTCAGTTGCGGTATCACCCTGGTTCGGCGACGTTCGTGTTATCGAAGAAGAGATTTAATTGAACAAGATGGTGTGAAGCAGACCTTTGTGTTTGCCGTAGGCTACAGACCGAATGCGGCCGGGGGACATCGAGCTAGATTTATGGCTCTGCTGTTAGCAGTAAAGCAGATGTCCAGAAGTTTCATATCGAGGGTCGGGTATGGGTCGTTATGCATAGTACCCGATTATGAATAGCATGCGGATTTTCGCATGCTCGCTGCCCATCAGTGCAGCAGCAAGCATTTTTTCCTATTCATAATTACAGCGATTTCAAGAAATCTAACAACGCGTCTGGAGCATGATAACGAGGAATCTTGTTTTCTGGTTCCTGCAACTTAGCGAGAGCCCGCTCCTTCATGGCAAGATCCGCCTCCACGTATTGATGCGTAGTAGTCGGGCTTTCATGCCCTAACCACAGGGCAATTACACTAATATCCACTCCCGATTGCAGCAGATGCATGGCCGTCGTGTGGCGGATAGTATGAGGTGAGATTGTGTGATTAGCCAATCCGGCATTCATCTTCGTGGCAGCGCGCACGGCCAATGCCAAGCGTTTTGTCACGTTATCACGCGTCATCGCTTCGCCGTCCCGGTTTGGCAACAGCGCCGAGGATGCGCTAAATTGAGGGTTCAATTTCATCCACGCACGAATCTCTTTGGCTGTTGATCTCCATAGTGGGACTGAACGCTGTTTGCGGCCTTTGCCGTGCAGATGTACAAAGGCCGCGCCATCGAGAACTACGTCGCTCAATTGCACGCCGATGATCTCGGACACCCGCGCTCCAGTGTTGTAAAGCAAGCTCAGCAGCAGATGATCTCGCTGACTTATCCAACTATTGTCCGCTGTGCCAATCACGGCCAACATCTCTTCACGCGACAGGAATCCAAGCATGGGTCGCTCGAAGCGCTTTATCGGCACCCCGAGCGCCCGCTCGATGACCTGCATAGATGCTACGTCCCGGTGAGATGCGAATTTCAGAAACACCCGCAATGCAGCGAGCCGTGCATTGCGGCTGCGAACCGTGTTATGGCGATCTTGCTCCAGATGGTCGAGGAAGGCCAAGATCAACTCCGGCGTGATGTCTGCCATCGCCATCGCTGTCGGTGATTTTGCGCAGTGAGTTTGAGCGAAGTCGAGGAATAGCATGAACGCATCCCGGTACGTCGCAATCGTGTGCGGACTCAATGCTCTTTGCTGGGCCAGATATTCGGCAAAGAATGCCTGCACGAGCGCCGGGAATGTCGGCTGAGGTGCCAATGAATTTTGGCTATTCATTATCAGCCTCCATTGCTTGGGCAAAGCGCTCAAACTTATTACCCGCCAGTGCCATCAACTCAGGCACGCCAGTGAGATACCAGTAGGTATGGGATATCTTCGTATGGCCCATGTAAGTAGACAGTGCCAGCATCGCTTGGTCGACATCAACGCCTTGCTCGTGCCACATTATCAGCCTGCGCACGGCAAAGCTGTGGCGAAGGTCGATGATGCGTGGCCCTCCGTGTGCCCCACGGTCAACCCAGCCCAGTTTATCGCGCAATTCGATGAATACCCTATGAACCTGGCGCTCGCCCAGAGGTTGACCCAGACACTGGCCTCGTGTGCCAATAAAGAATGGGGTGTCGGGGGTGGCACGTACTTGACGACTGCGCATCTGACGGTAGAGAGACAGAGCCGCAACAGTACTCGGATGCAGCGGCAACAGACGCGTCTTCCCGAACTTGGTTTGACGTACTGTTATCGATCCTTCTGTAAAATCAACATCAGCGTCCAATAAAGACAGGGCTTCGGACACTCGTAGACCTGCAGAAGCGATCAGCCCAAACAGTGTCGCGAAGGTGAGAGGCCGCAGCCCGTCTTGTGGATACATGCCGCGTGCGGCAACCATCAGTTCGACGATCTCATCCTCCCGGTAGATGTGTGGCGCCACTCGTCCTGGCACACGACCAAAGATCGTCTCGTCGGGTACTTCTGTCAAAGGTTCGAACTGACGCAACCAACGAGCGAATGGCCTCAGAAGATTGAGTCGCCGCGCCTTCGTTCCCGGCTTGTGAATCAGTGCCTTGTCCTGACGAGCCCAGTCGGCCATCAGATCAGCGGTCAGTGGGCCTTGATGATGCACACTAGCCACATAGCTGGCAAAGCTTGTTAGCGCCAGTCCCATAGAGCGCAACTCAAACCCCAAGTGGCGACGCTCGGCGAGGTACTCATCGATCCTCGCCTGCACAAGGTTGGGCGCGCTCATTTCGCGCTCCCGGGCCAAGGCAGTGCAACTGCGCCGAGACGTGTGGCGTCAAGCTTGGCGTAGATGAGCGAAGTGTTCAGCGAACGATGGCGCAGAACATCGGCCACTTCTTTGAGGGAGCTGCCATGATCTATCAACTGACATGCCAAGGTATGGCGTAGTGCATGGGAACGCCCATGCGTTAAGCCGATGCGTTGATATGCATCGCGGATAACGTATCTGACCGTATTGACGCCGAGAGGTAGATCTCGGCGTGCCCGGCAACGGACGAATACTGCCGTGCTCGTAGTCATGGGGCGTTCTTGCTTTACATACTCAGCAAGCGCCTGACCGGTAAGCTCTGGCAGCGGCAAAATATCCTGGCGCAGTGATTTGGTGCGTTTGAGCGTTATAGTTCCAGCGTCCCAGTCGATATCAGCCAATTGTAGGTTGGCTATTTCGCTGCTACGCAGCCCCATGTCCAGAGCGCAGCGCACGATGGCATAGCCACGTCGATGGGAAGATAACGAGGGTGTAAACGAAGCGAGAAGGCGTTCAACCTCTATGGGTTTGAGTGCGCGTGGCAGCGATGCATGCCCCCAATGAGCAGGCGACAAGATTACGCCCAGCAGGCCGTGTACCTGATCGCCACAAGTGGCACGGTAACGCAAATATGCACGCAATGCAGACGTCAGTGTGGATGCGTTGGACGCAGTATTTTTCAGTTGGAGTTGAGAAGAAATGAAGTGGCGTACATCGTCTGGGCACAGTTCGCCAATCACGACAGGGCGATTCGCAAACTTGTATAGCAACAGCTTCTCAATGACATGCAACTGACCATGCCGTGTTCCCGAACTCAAGCCTCTTGCCTTGAGCATATGCTCGTCGTAGCGATGAAGTTCATCAGCGATGTGACCAGTTGGTGACGATCGTTCAGAAATTATGCCCTCATTGCGCAGTACATTTAGCAGATGATGCAGTGCGGCTCGAAGATCAGGCAGATTTAGCAGCGCCGGTGGTGGGCAATCGCAACGTGCCATGTGATGGCTTAAAAACTGATCGACACCATGCTCATCGAGCATTTGCAAGGGCAGGCAGCTCTGGGTCATCCAACGCGCGAAATGAGCGATGCCCGCAATGTAACGCTTGGTTGTAGTAGCCGCATATCGGCCATTCTCAAGGTGAGCGGCAAATGCGTCCATATGTGGCGCAAGTACGCTATTGCTCAACCATGCTTGGGACGTTGGATGAAGTGTGGTGATTGGTTTCATGACGATCTCCGTTTGTGTGGGATCGCCAGTTCAATTGAACGCTAAAATTATGTCTACTATTTTGACTTTGCGCCTACCAAATGGCCAGTAACTATGCAGCCCGTAAGCTCAGATGCTTAAATACTATTCATAATCGGGTGCTATGCATAACGACCCACACCAGACTCTCGTAGTGGAACATCCGAGCGGCTGCTCTACTGCAAGCGGTCACTGAAAAGGAAGAAAATGAGCTCATCTTAATGACCGTAGATAACCAACGGTCATCGGCAAATTCATTTCGCACCGCCCTAATTCAGATATTCGTGACGCACTGATACCGGGTTCGACGCAGTCGAGCAATGTGGATTGCATCTGTATGGGCATATTCCCATTAGTGGCAGCCCTTTATATTGTTGACTTCAAGGCTGTCAATTTCGCGTTCTTCCAGGTAATTGATGAATGCCAATTTAAGTCCTCCTATCCAGCCGCCACCGAGTTCCGCCCCAATCTGTACAAGCTTGTTCGCGATCTGCTCTGCCGTTACTTGCATCAGGTCATACTGGATTTCCAACTTGTTGCCCTCGATGCAGGCACTGCGTATGCCCATCATTTCGAGTAACTCGTGCTTCACCAGTTCCGATTGAACGGTATCAAGTCGTTCCATTAACACTACGCTGCGCTGCTTGATGACATTCGCACCTTTCTGCGCGGGCGATTGTTTACCCGGGAAACCAATATACAAATGCGGATTTGATTGAAAGCGTTCCATGCACTGCGCTGAACAAAACGCGTAATGGATGCCTTCATATTTGATTGGGAAGGATGCCGCCGTGACCTCCATGTGGCAAACCGGGTCTTTGACTACTTCGTGCATGATGACTCTCCTTTAACTCAATGCTAAACCGCGTCAACTGTCCGTCATCGACTGCGATGCCATGTAAGTGTTTAGACTCCGCTCCAATAAGTCCCTATGCCAAAGCCGAACAATAACTCTTCGATTGGAAAAGTACCGAGCATCACGCCACTGAGTTCTAGCAAATTCCACACACGTGCGATTTAGCCAGGAGCCATTATATTTGGCTCCTCCCAGCATCATTTCAGATTATCCCTTTTTAACCAAACGGGCGCGTCGTGGAATGAATCTCGGGGTGTGGGCTGCGTACTCTAGCCACTTTGTGCCAAATCGGGTTGCGGAATCACGTTCCTCGACATATGCCAGGCGCACGTAGACCCAAACAAGGATCGGGAACATCAGTAGTGTGATGATCGTCACCCACTGCAGCAGGAAACCGAACATCACCAGCACGAAAGCGACATATTGGGGATGACGGATACGCGCATAAGGACCGGTAGTTGCGAGATCGTTTCGTTGCGCTGCCCGATAAAGCACAGGCCAGGAGGACGCTAGCAGCCAGAAGCCGCCCCCAATGAAAACCATACTCAGAATATGAAATGGCCCGAAATGAGGATTGGACCGCCAGCCGAACATCATTTCAAGTAGATGGCCTGCATCATGCGACGACCAATTCACATCCGGATAATGGCTCTGCAACCAGCCAGAGAACAGGTAAATGGTCAGCGGGAAGCCGTACATCTCCGCGAAAAGCGCCACGATAAAGGCGCTGAACGCGCTGAAGGACCGCCAGTCGCGCGGCGTTTGCGGCTTGCCGAAGCTGAAGGCGAAAATGATGAACACGGCCGAGTTCAGGACGACCAGCGCCCACAGCCCGTAGGCCGGTGCTTCATGGGTCATCGTGCTGCTCCGTCTGGGTGGCGTGGCCCGCGTGATCGTGGCCCCCGTGCCCATGATGCATAAAC
>DAICZM010000295.1 GCA_027311145.1 Ktedonobacterales bacterium | reverse complement strand
ATTGAACAAATTGTTTGTATATCTGCATCGTCGTCGTCTCTTGCAAGGTCAATGTTGCGGTCAGGCTACGTGTGGACATCGATACCTGCAAGTTTTGCATCTGTTGCAACCAATCAGTAATCGTCGTGTCTATCTGACTCATTGTCTGAGCCGACATGCTAATCTGCTCCTGCACAGAAACGAACGGATTTGGTATGTCAAGCTCGTTTTGCAAGGCCATAAGCAGACTCTCTAAAATGTGTCGTTGGCCTTGTATCAGCTGAAGCTGATTGGTGATTTCAGGGAAGAGACTCACGTTCGTCGGAAACAATGACCATTGTGCAGATATGGATAGCTGGTCTATAAGCACGTTGAGCTGATTCAGGGAAGAAAAGCATACAGCGACTTGCGCTAGCAGAGATGCCAAAATGTTTTTTGCCTGAGGAGAGAAGGTAAGTGCTGTGCCGGTGGTTAATGTGTTTAACTGAACCAATAGGTTCAACAGAGCGTGTAGTTGGGTCTGTAGTTGAGGAAGCTGCTCACGTATAGTTTGCAGCGCAAACGTACTGGAGGGAGTGACTATTGGCAATTGCAACTGTTGCAGCCAGTCAGCAATCATAGCATCCA
Source organism: Ktedonobacterales bacterium (assembly GCA_027311145.1). GTDB lineage: Bacteria > Chloroflexota > Ktedonobacteria > Ktedonobacterales > Ktedonobacteraceae > DTNP01. Next base: position 5,554 of record DAICZM010000295.1, on the reverse strand, counting down.
TCGGAATCATCGTCTGCACAAACAGCTTGAGTTGGTTCTGCATGAAAATGAATGGACTCGGTATTGAAGACAGTGTTGCTGGCACATTCGCAAACAGACGTTGCATAGCTGCGAGCTGATTGTGCAGTGCAGGCAATTGCGTTTGCAATTGCGTGACCAATTGCTCCTGTGTTGCCACCAAAGTTGTTAGGTTGCCGACCATCCTACCGATCCTACCGGCCTGTGCTTGCTCCTGAGTAAGTTCACTTGCAACACTGGTACTCAACTGAGCTATGCTACTTTGTGTATTTTGCACTGTGGGAAGCATAGCTCGCTCTTGAGAAAGCAAACTCTGCACCTGCGTTTGCAGAGTTTGAAGTTCTTTCGTCGTAGCAGCTATGTGTGCCTGTAGTCCGTCAATCTGTGTAGTAGCCTGCGACGCTGGCAGAATCTGGAGGAGTGGTTGTCTATCGTCTATGGTCAAGTGGGTACTCGCCAACTCATCTGAGGTGAGGGCACTAAATTCGCCGGGGGTCGTGATGAGCCAATCCATCTCAGCCAGATCGAAGCCTGCAAACGAGAGTTGCGTTGTGCCGATGCGCCTGGACAGAGGAATGGCACGCAGCAGACTATCCAAATTGAGCTGTTTGAGCGCGTTTAGCATGTGAATGATGGGCTGTTGCGTTGAAACAGTCGTATTAAAATGTGGGTCATCCACCGCTATCAGTTGCTTACTGCCCATATACGCTGGCAATTGCAAGTGATTAGGGCCGACAATAAGCTGCGGCAGGATGCCCGGCAATGTCGTAGGCAATTCATAGGCAGGATCGGTAAAAAACCGTCCGAGTGCTGTGAGTACCGTCAGTAGGTTAGCCGTGCCATGTTCGGCCAGAGGATTGGGGAAACCTCCTAATGCCTGGAAGGAGACACCCTCCAGTCCCAGATATTCAAGACCGAGTTGGTCGAAGAAGATAGGCACAGGAACGGGAATACCCGTCTCAGTGGTAATAACCATAAACAGATTGTGAACGGGCAAGTGCGTAATCAGACGTTGCGTCTTGGGCAGTACAGTTGACGCACCCTCCGGTAAACTTAGAGCTGCGATCAGCGTTACTAAAGGGAACTGATAGACATCCATATCGGCGGTCAACGAGAGCAATGCGCCACCGAACAGCTCGCCAAGCGAAAACGACCGCAAGAAAAGGCTGTTGAGTTGTGGGCCGAGCGGCCCCAGCGTGGGATAAAGCACCTTGATCGGATGCTGTTCATCCACATTGATATCGATCTGCACGGCCCCACTATCAGAGATAGCGATACTGAAAATAAACATCTCAGGTATCGCGATATCCAGACTATCCTTGAGGCTCTGCGGCATCTTCTCAAGAATGGTGTTGGTCGAACTCGTGAACGAGACGAGCGCATGTTCAATGTCATCACCTAGAGAGAAGGATGGCGTATGTAGGTCATTACTGATGTCTGCGATAATCTCATTGAGAGCAGCAACAATGCCTTGCCCGTGAAATGTACCATCACTATTGAGCAGGTGAAGCTCTTTCAACGGTAAGCCGCGTGGAATGGCGTTGTTTAATACGTCAAGATGTAGTGCTTGCAGTAGTAGTTTCAGTGGGACCAGCGGAAGCTTCAGGGGAAGCGGATTGCCCTGGGCATCTTTGGCCTGGCGCAAGAATCCATGAGCTTTGAAACTACCACCATCGAAGCTGAATGTCGGCCATGTAAAGTCAAGGGCACCAAATTCCGCTCCATTGCCTATACAGATGCGATACACCGGATCGCCGCTTGTGTCTTGGGCGTAGGCAGGAGCTGGTTGGATAGCATTGATTGGCGCATCCACAAACTGGATTTGTACGCCATGCTTTGCATCCAGAGAGAGAGTCAGGTGTATCAGCGTGTTTTCGTCACCTTCGTGATAGCTCTTAAAGACGTGGAACACGGGCTTGGTGCCGAAAATGTCGTTGAGACTCGCGGGTAGACCCAGTGCGAATTCACTGGTGAGCTGCACATCGTTATCCAGACGGAGTTCTAGCTTAGGGACTGCGATGGCGAGCGTTCCCAAGTCGATACGTTGGTTGGCGAATTGCGCGGGCGGCAGGGCAAAAGAGTGGAGCATAACAAGCGGAGAAACCGTTACTTGCACTCCCTCTGCGCTCACACTGAGATGCGCGGTGGTCATTGTAGTGGGCAGAGCCTGCCGCAATTTATCGGGTATTGTGAGCATCAGATCGATCACCGTGTCGATGGACCAGCCCTGTTTGTCCTTGACGATGGTGAGATAATCAAGGCCAAGCGTCACCGCCAGTTGGGGATAACCTGGCAGTGGGAGAGTTACTTGAACCACCGCTGTCGTTTCGCCGCTCCCTTCTTTGAGAGGCTTGAACTTGAGACCTACACTACCATCTTTGTCCCACAACGCGATCTTCCCACTTAACGCAAACTCATTAATATGTGCCATCTCTAGATTGCCAACGGCATTGACTTGCCAGGTGTATGCGCTCTTCTGCTCTTTGTCCAACCTGAGACCCATCCCTACACTCGCCGTGTCCAGAGATTTGCTGATCTGCACAACAAGATCATGGAAAGTGATGCTACCATTGCCGAGATCAAGCGGTGGGAAAGTCGGATCGGTCGCCGTTAATAGCAGGGTACGTACAGCCGATCTTTGTTGTAGACTTACTGCGAGGTGTGCGGGGCTATCGAATATCAGGGCATCAACTCTGCCTGAAAGGTTCCATTCCTGTTTAGCAGCATCGAACTGAAAGGCCAGCGCGCATTGCGTAAAACTTAGATGCTCGGCAATAAGGACAGGCGTTTCCCATGTTTGTTGTATATTGAGCGTCGCCTTCGTCGTGGCAGCTTCCCGTTCAAGCCCCAACTCGATGTCACTTACCAGTAGATCAGAGACACCAAAGGGTAGTGGGAGCGCAGTTGCGCTCTGACCTTTGAGATGAAAACGTCCCTGCGCAGGAGCGTAGGTCACAGCAAGCGTGTCGAAGATGAAATCTGGGACCTCTTGTGGAACAGAGCGTATACCAAGCGCGTGCGCAACCACTTGCGTCAAACTCACGCCCTGGCTGCCATCGGCCTTCACGACACCCGTTCCTGTGAAGTCAGGCGAGTTCAACGTAGCTACAAAGGTGAGTGCTTGCGCAATCTGGAGATTACCCGCAACAGTACATGTCACGATCCGGCTTTGCTTATCCAGAGGATGGTCCATACGCAAAGCGACATGCACCTGCTGGAGCCGTGCTGTACCTGCAAATGCATCCCATGCATCAGCGCGCTCTATGTCAAGTGTGACGCTTTGCAATGTTCTACTTTGTATATCCACGCTGAGGCTTGCCACTGCCTGTGTCAGTAAACTTTTCAGGCTGAGGCCTGTTGGCAGCGTAGCCAGCGCATTCTCCCGATCAAAGATGAAGGATACGAGGTCTTCCAGCTTTGCGTTGATGAGGTGTGTCACATTGGCGGTGAACGTCAAAGCCGACTGGCCTGTTTGATAGTTTGCACTCAGCAAAACGGCAACAGGTGATTGTACCTGTGCCACCAGTTCGATAGCTGCGTCGAGCGTGCGTTGGCTGCTAGTCACCTGCGTCTTGTTAAGTTCAGCCTTTAAATTCAGTTTGAGTGGGAGATCAAAATAACCAACCCGTGTAGACCATGACCATGTTTGCTCTGCGAGCAGATGCATCGTCGGTATACCATCGCTCAACGTAATACTGCCGGAAAGCTGTAGGGAAGATGCACCCTGCCAGAAAGCATTGAAGGGGTCAAGTGGCCCGCTAAAGGCTGCTGCCCCACCCAAGTCAAGAGTGCCCCTAAAAAACAGTCCTTGTTTGATTGTCCCACTGTCCTCCGTGCTGAGGGAGAGCCAGGGATCAGTGAACGTAATATGTTCGTAGATAGTACCCATCAACGCTGGGAAGCGTTGCGCTAATGTCCAGTTCGCTGTGAGTGTCTGCTCTGTGTCGAGTAAGAGACTCAGCGTGATCTGTTGCTTGTCGTCCAACCCAAACACTGCTTTCACGGCAAGCCCGTCAAATGGTGTACCACTGCCCCGTCCACTTACCGTGATTGTTGTACCGTCTTTTGTCACTTTCACATCATCGATAACCAGGATATGATCCGCTAGAAATGCATTAAACAGCTTGCTCAGCTTTTCCGAGAAGAAATCTGTCTCCGATAAACTCAGTACTGGGCCTTTGAGTTGGTTGGAAGTTATGTGCTTCTCAATCAGATCATGCAGCGTTTCAATAGTCATTTGCTCGATAGCCATGATGGTGCTTCTCCTTCTGCTACCTAGAAAGCCAGCGTAACACGATACTGTCTTGATACGCCATCGGCTGGCAGCCGCGTGGGTCATCGACCGCGCTTTCGCTAGTAACAGCGTAGGTTATTTCGCCTGGAGCAACATCCGTGAAACTACGTATTGCGATTACGTATCTTTTGGTGTGGGAGCGCAACACGGCAAATAGTGATCGTCTTTGCTGGGTGAAACGCGATCACTATAGAATTTTTTATAGCCTTTTGCCGATTGCGGGGATGTCTGGTGGTTACTGCTATCACCGTGACAAACTGCGCCTATAAAGGCGCATTGCAATGGTCCTGGGAAGCGTTTGTCGGCTTGCTCCTGCTCCTCCTGCCGACGGCGGATGAAATTGGCCATTGGCATTGTGAAACACGAACGTTTCCCCTTGCACCTGGATTAGCATATCTAGCAGATGATTATGGCGGGTATCGACAAAGAGCAATGTGACCGGAACCAGATCTGCGTGTGGCCCAGAGAGTCGCGGTCCCAGATAAATTTTCGCCTGAGAGACATCTCCGCCTGGAAACTCTATCACTTCGATTTGTCCATCGAGATTGAGTGCGATAAAATGGCTCGGATGCTCTGTACTATCATGGTGTCCCACCACCGCATTGGCCTGATACGTGCGCGGATAGCCATACTGCATGTTGTTCCAGAGCATATTAAGCCAACCGAGTACGAATTGGCCCAACAAGAGCAGACATACCGCCAGCACCATGCCAAATGTCACACTAGCAACAAGTCGACCTGCATGCCCCTTGGAGAGAGGCTCATGCGTGCGCTGCCACGTCGGTACTTCATCTAACTGCTCAGCTGGCATAGGCCTACTGCTCCTGGTCCGTTTCGTCATAGGGCTAGGGTGTGAGATACGCTGGGTGCGCGAGGCACGCAAGACACGTGGCGCATCCGCCAGCGGCGTCTGTGGCGCAATGGGACGATGGCGCAACGCACTCTTGGGAGCGATATGCTCTTGATCCGCTAGCGAGACAAGATGTGACATAACCGGTACTCCTTGTGAACGTGGAAGGACAACACACAGCAACAAGAAATATCCGCCAGCGGCACGAATAAGAGCAACCCAAGTCTTGAGAAAAGTATAACCACTTGAGGATGGTTCTGACTACCCAGTTTTCCCCATCTTCTCCACCAGTTGTGCGAAAAGTGGTGGATACCATGTGGATAACCACTGAACAAAGCTTCATACGCTGTGGAGAGCGATTTGGAGGGCGGTGTATAACAATAAGAGAGGGT
>DAICZM010000294.1 GCA_027311145.1 Ktedonobacterales bacterium | reverse complement strand
TCATCCCCCTGCGAACGAAACACATATCCGATACCTGGTTCCGTTACGATATAGTGTGGGCGTGATGGCTCCTTCTCAACCTTCCGCCGTAACTGACGCACATACACCCTGAGATAGTCCGCTTCTTCTCCATATTCCGGTCCCCAGACCGCTCGTAATAAAGAACGATGCGTCAAGACTTTCCCCGCATACAGCATCAATTGTCTGAGTAGTTCAAATTCTGTTGGAGTCAGACGTATCTCTTGCTCGCCAACCTTGACCTGGCGTTGCTCCACATCCATGCGAATATAGCCATCACCGCTCTCCAGCATCTTAGCTTCCTCTTCATTCTCGCCCAGTGTTTCAAACGTAGCAACTCTACGTAAACACACACGTACTCTGGCTTGCAGTTCTTCATTCCCAAATGGCTTTGTCAAATAATCATCCGCCCCCAAATCCAGGGCACGTACTTTTTGTCGCTCTTCTGTCAATGCCGATAACACAATAATTGGCACATTGGTTATCTGCCTTACCTGCACACATACCTCTAAGCCATCTAATTCGCCAGGTAAACACAAATCGAGTAGAATCAAATCCGGTTGATGCAACTTCACCATCTCCACCGCCTGCTTCCCATCTCCGGCAACAAAAACTTCATAGCCACTCATCAACAGGTTTTTTCGTAAAATACGCTGGATCGGGGCTTCATCATCAACAATTAGAATACGTTTCCCTTTTATCTTCATGAAGTACTCCTCATATTCCTAAGATTCGCACTTCTCGCTATTATAAAAAGCTTTCATACACTCCTCCTACCGCACATTCTCGAAATAAGTTGGCAAGATGATGGTAAAACATGAGCCTGCTGCAACTTTTTCGAGAGCCACCACCTCATACGCTCCTAAATAGATCTGTTCAGGAGCAGACTCTACCCATATTCTGCCTTGATGCGCTTCAACAATGCCCTTACAGAGAGCCAAGTTTAGCCTATTTTTATAGGAGCCGATACTCGAAAATGACTTAAAAATCTCTTCTCGCCTGGCTTCCGGGATGCCTTCTCCCTGATCGATCACGCGAATACGTAGCAATAATGGCTCTTTCTGACGCTGTGGAGTCAGTGAAACCACACCATGCCATGCTGCCCGCTTCTCAATATGCTCCTCCGCCACGAGGTCTAAAGCCAGCACAAGAGATGACTGCGCCGGGCTATTGCCAACGGCATGCTCAAGCAGATTGTAGCATACACGTTCGATCTGCACATGGTCGACCAATACCAGTGGCAAATGTTGCTGAACATGCATGGTAACTGCACGCCCGGCCAGGACACGATGCGCCTTCTCGACTGCCCCACTGACCACCTCCACCATATCACACCATTCTTTTTCCAGCGTCAATGCCCCCATTTCGATACGAGATAACTCAACAATGCCATTCACCAGCACGGTCAAGCGATCAGCCTCCGTATCGATATCTTCGAGCGTGGCTTGGCGATCTTGCTCGCTCCACCGATCTCCATCTTGCATCAAACCAGTCACCGCAGATTTAATGATAGTAAGGGGCGTCCGTAAATCATGGGACACCGCCGAGAGTAACGCAGAACGATTTTTTTCATCGCGCACTTGCTCGGTGATATCACTCATATGTAGCGCACAACCAACAAGCTGCTCCTGCTCATTGCGCAATGGATAACAGCTCAATCGATAATGATGATCTGAAAAAAGTGTCTCCTGCCCTTGCATCTTCCACTGCGTCTCATCAACATCTTGTACCGGCTGTGAAGCCACTACGCAATGTTGCTCTTGGCGCATCACATTGCCCCGCGTAATCTCTTGCAAATAGCGCAATACCTCTTCACGATTGCGCAGATACGGCATAATATTCGCAAATACCTGCAAAAGAGAAAGCACCGAATAGCCATCCATTTCGCTGAGATGCACATTACACACAGCTTCCGCAGATGGATTCATGTAGATACAGATTCCATACAGATCACAAATAAACCACGCTTCCTTGACGACATTGGCTGATTGCTTCAAACGGATAAGTAATTCGCTCAACTCGCCTAACATACCAGCGCGCACGAGGGCCGCTTCCGCCGTTCGCGTCAACACGAGCAGCGTATCGGCCAACGCATGATCTACGCCCACATCCGCGCTTCTCGGCATACTGGCAAGATCACCACTCTGCTCCGTTTCTACAAATTGTACCTGCTTTAAAGATTCTATTTGCCCCGCATTGCCCTGATCGTGTGGTTCGGAAACTGCACTATCCGGCGAAAATATCTCGACTAGTCCGCGCTCCCCACGTGTTAACAAATGGTCACTCACCAGATGCAACAACGTTGTGAAATTCACACCAAAGATGCGCTGGGTCTCCTTCTGCACCTGTCTCAATAGGGTATACATCTCTGGCACAAGCTCTTCCTGTTTCTTTTCCTCGCGCTCAACTGTTTGTTCCAACTGCTCTACCATTGCTTGAAAATGCATGCGTTGCTGCAACGATTCCAAGAGCAAACTGCTCCGAATCGCTATCGTCGCCTGGCTAGCAAAAAGAGAGATGATGTCAACTTTGAGGGGTGTAAAACCATCAGTTTCGTGCGAGCAGAGCAGGAGCGCACCGTAGATCGCTGAGTCTGAAATTAAAGGATAGCTATAGACAGAGTGTACACCAAAATAGGTATAGAGCGTAGAAGTTGACGGGAAACGTGCATCAAGCGCGATATCCAACGAAACACACGGTTGGCGGTGGCGTAGCGAATAACCAATAAGACAGGTATCTGAGACAGGAAAATGTTCATAGAGGATTTTACTCATCAGCTGGGCATCAAGACCGCTCTGCGCCTCAAGATGTAGCCGCCCCTCACTGCGATCCCAGGTGATGATTGCCGATGCGACATTGAGAGCCTGGGCAATACCACTCACGATCTGCTGTAAAATAGTGGCACGGTCCACTTTTCCAGTTAATGCACTGGACACAGTCTTCAATATTTCGCGTTGCCGATCTTGAATCTCAGCACTGCCACCTGATTGCGCTCCCTCAATCGCGGTGGCGATCACCGGAGCCACCGCTCGTACTAAGCGTTGCAAGTGCTCACTGGCATACATGTCCACACTCATACAACCCAGTTCCAACGTTCCCAACACGCGCCCCTCTACACGTAAAGGAGTAATGAGGATAGAGCGCACCTGCGGATAGCGGCTCAGAGCATCACCACATTCTGCCGGCCCACCTGAAATTCCGTCGGGATAATTCAGCATCAGCGGCTCGGTCGCTTCGAGCATGCGCTCTAGCATGGAGTCTTTCAAAGGATGTTGCTGATGCCTCATCACCCATTGTATGACCTCACCAGATGCCGACTCTTCCCCTAACACGCTGTTTTCACTGCTCCCTTTTGACTCCCGCAAACAAATCATCAGGCGAGCTGCTTGTCGATCATGGCGCAAAAGGACAATGCCAAACACATCAAAAGGGATGGCTTGAGCTAACTCTGCCGCCAGCCGCGTATAGTCAGGTTTTATGCCCCGCACACTTGAAACGATACGCGCAACTCGTTCGATAATTGCCGACTCTTCCAGCCCGCGCATCGCATCATCCTGTTTATGTAATGTATGGCTACTTGCTTCCATCATTTCCCATGTCGCTTACCAAGCATTTATCACACCGAAAAGCTATCATCATGAACACCATCGTAAGACATACGCACTAAAATTTGTATGCAATGTACACACAAAACAATGACAATGTGTGATGAACATACGGTGCATCTTATACTGAAACAAAGTATACCATACGGGCACGGGTTTTCGTCAATATCACCTGATGAGTTGATGAGTTCTTCCCTTCATCTATAGCTTACCATACCGCCCTTCGCTCCCTCATCGCATATGCTTCCAGCGTGTAAGCGTTTTTTTTCACTCAATAGGCACTTGCACCAATAGAATTTTACGGTTTTTGACCATTTTGCAGGAGCAGATCACGTTTTTTTACAAAAAAGAACTATGTCTTTTCTCTTCAATTCGCTATAATACAGTAGTGTCTTCTGCCTGTCTTCTCTAAGAGAAGACAAGAAAACGCTTCTATGACAATCATAAAAGCGTGAAAGGATATAGGAAAAATGTCTTATGTACACACTGGCCCTCTTGTGCGGGCGACGAGTTCTACCAGTAGCGTGATCTGGGCCGAGTTTTCACAGCCATGCCATGTGACGGTGATCGCAACACCCGCGTTACAAGCCGATACGCTCTTTGAGCTTGCCATTTCGGAAGCACAGATGCATACCGTCACCGTCGGCTCCCACTACTACGCCGCACCTGAGTTAATCGGCCTACATCCCTCAACGTGGTATACCTATCAAATCGTTATTCACACAGAATCTGGAGAACACGCTCTTGAGCCTGCGAGCGTGACCCAGTGCTTTCGCACCTTCGATATCACTATTCCCAACCAGTCACACCATCCAGAAGCAACGCTCATACCACCTGCCTTACGCATAGCCTATGGTTCCTGCCGCAAAGCAGGCTATCCAGCAATCGATGCCCTGAGTGCCGCTGGCTCCTGGCTCAGCCAGCATATCGACAAACGTGAAAGTGTCTGGCCCCATCTACTCCTACTCATTGGCGATCAAATTTATGCGGATGAACCCACACCACCAATGCTTGCCATCTATCCACAGTTACAAGAGGGAGCAAAAACTTTTTCCGATTTCGCTGATATGTATCACTATGTTTGGACCTGTGATACAGGGATCAGACAGGTATTAGCTGCTTTACCCACATTTATGATTTTCGACGATCATGAAGTCACCAATAACTGGAATAATGTCCCCTCCTGGCGCGAACAACGTATCCAAGAGGGACAGGAAGGCTTACTAGTCGATGCCATCGTCGCCTACTGGGTCTATCAGGGCTGGGGCAATCTGCAACAAGCCAATAATCAGCATCCACTCCTTGCGCTTATGCGTGAAGGGGAGCAGAGTCAAACCGATATATTAGAGGCATTGCGCGCCTATATACGCGAGGAAACAGTCAGCTCTATTGAGCGTTCCTGGCACTATGTTATTCCTACTACGCCCTCTATTTTTGTCGCCAATGCACGCGCTGGCCGCACATCGGTCTTTAGCGATCAGCCGGAACAGGTTTATGAGTCATCGCGTATCCTGGGCAAGCAACAGATGGCAGAACTACAGCAATGGATGCAGCAGCAAAACACTATTGCGCTACTCATCTCATCCGTACCAATCCTACTGCCACCCGTGATCGGTCTCGCGGAATATCTGATGGGGCTGCGCCCATTTCAGCAAAATAGACTGCTGCGAGGAGTCGGGCTACAACTGGCACGAATACAACAATGGGTCACACTCAAAACGAGTTTTGATCATTGGCCGCTCTTTACCGACACGTGGCAAGAGCTACTACACCTGCTCGATACCCAATCAGCAGATATCGTAGCCCTCTCTGGCGATGTGCATTTCTCCTATTCAATGAGTGCCAGACGCACGATACGTCAGCCAAAAAACGTTCTCTATCAACTTGTTTCGACCCCCTTCCAGAATGTACTCAGTCCCAGCAGTCGCAAGGAGATTGAACTACAATCCACCATGACACGCATCAGCTATGGCGGCCTCTCTATGCGCATGCTTCCTCTCTATAAACCGTCACACCAACCTGTACGCTCATCGATTATCTGGCAAAACGCACTCGCGTTTATCACCGTACAGCTCCACGCCGACGGCTATACACTGCGTCAGGACTATATGGGCATCGTTGATGAGAAAGGCATGGATGTGTTAGCAAGTGTACAAATCAAACGGTAAGGAGCGATTATTTAATGCGTATACCCCGTCAGTTCAACATAGCCTTCGCCTTGCACAGCTTTGCCACTAGCCTGTCCTTGAATGCTGACCGCTCCTTCCCAGTAGCTGTTACCCGTTGATTGATAGACAACCAGTTCCTGGTCTTTCAGTTGCGGCATGAGCGTGAGCGAGGCATGCAACTGTGGATCATTGACCTGCAATTGCCAGCCAGAAGGATAGGTCACCCCTGTAACCGGACTAGTCCAGTGGCTCAGAACCGCCGTATGTAGTGAGCTGGCAGGGATGAGATGGTCGGTATTGTTAGCATCAATATAACCAGCATAAGTCGAGATGACATTGCCTGCTGCATCGCGAATAAAGTAGAGCATCATC
>DAICZM010000293.1 GCA_027311145.1 Ktedonobacterales bacterium | reverse complement strand
GTTATGGCGATGACTACGATGAAGACCAGTTATCGAACTTGCCCGTTGTGTGAAGCCACTTGTGGGTTAGAAATCGTCACGCATGGGCGTGAGGTAGTGACGATTAAAGGTGATACGCAGGATGTGTTCAGTCATGGCTATCTTTGCCCTAAAGCGTATAGTTTGAAAGAACTTCATGAAGACCCTGATGTATTGCGTCAACCCATGATACGCTATGGGGAAGAATGGCGTGCGGTGAGCTGGGACGAGGCGTTTGCCGAAATCGAGCAGCATGTGCAGCCATTAGTGCAACGCTATGGGCGAAACGCGCTGGCGATGTATGCGGGCAATCCAAACGTCCACAGCCTGGCAAACCAGTTATATATTACGGCATTGATACACGCGGCGGGCACACAGCAGCTTTTTTCTGCTTCGTCAGTTGACCAGCTTCCCAAGCAAGTGTCGTCGGGTTTGCTATTTGGGACCAGCCTTTCGGTTGCTATTCCTGATATTGACCATACTGATTATTTGTTGTTGTTGGGAGCAAATCCGCTTGTTTCCAATGGCAGTCTGATGACAGCTCCTGATATGCGTGGGCGGTTGCGTCGTTTGCGCCAACGTGGTGGCAAAATGGTGGTGATTGATCCTTATCGTACACGCACAGCACAAGAGGCGAGCGAGTATTATGCTATTCGTCCAGGCACAGATGCGCTACTGCTCTTTGCGATGGTCCATACGCTCTTCGTGGAAAATCTGGTGGCTCCCGGTCGGTTGAGCAATTTTTTACATGGTCTGGAGCAGGTGCGTGAGCTGGCAATGCCTTTTTCCCCAGAGGATGTGGAGCCACGTTGTGGCATAGCGGCTGAGACGATCCGCCATTTGGCACGCGAGTTAGCGGCTGCCCCACGTGCGGTTGTCTATGGGCGTATGGGAACTAGCACACAGGAATTTGGCACGCTGGCAAGCTGGTTAGTAGATGTGCTAAATATTCTGACCGGTAACCTGGACCGGGAGGGTGGCGCACTATTTCCTCAAGCGGCGGCTGGTGCGCGCAATACGAGCGGAGTCGGTGGGCAGGGGCGTGGTATTAGCTATGGACGTTGGAAAAGTCGAGTGCGTGGCTTGCCGGAATTTTTTGGTGAATTGCCAAGCTCGTGCCTTGCGGAAGAGATTGAGACGCCGGGTGATGGACAGATTCGTGCTTTGATTACTGTCGCGGGCAATCCGGTTCTCAGTACGCCGAATAGCCAACGTTTGCAGAGGGCACTCAGCAAACTGGATTACATGGTTAGCGTCGATATCTATCGTAACGAGACAACGCGCTTTGCTAATGTCATTCTGCCACCCGCACCCGTATTGACTCGTTCGCATTATGATATTACTTTTTATCAGTTAGCCACACGCAATATTGCTCACTATTCACCGCCGGTGCTGGAACTGCAAGAGGGCATGCTCGATGAATGGGTGGTGCTTATGCGTCTGGCGGGTATTTTGAACGGTCAGGGAGCGCATGCCGACCCGGCGTACTTGGATGAGATGGCTGTTGTCACGCTGGTGAAGCGCGAAGTGACGACGCCTGGCTCACGTTTGGCCGGGCGCAATGTAAAGGAACTGTTGGCGGCATTGCAACCACGTACAGGCCCGGAACGTATGCTAGATTTTCTGCTTCGCAGTGGTCCTTATGGCGATGGCTTTGGGGTGCAGCCTGAAGGGTTGAGCTTGACGATGTTAGAGCAATATCCACATGGTGTTGATCTTGGCCCGCTCCAGCCACGTATACCAGAAGTGTTGCGCACGCCATCGGGTAAAATAGAGATGGCGGCGCCGCTGCTGGTTGCTGATGTGGCGCGGCTACAAGCGACGTTACAGCGTCCAGTTGAAGGTATGGTCCTGATTGGGCGGCGTGATCTGCGCACGAATAATTCATGGATGCATAATTTGCACGTCTTGGCGAAAGGGAAGGAACGCTGTACGTTGCATATACATCCCGAAGATGCCGCACGCTTGCAGCTCGGTCAGGGTGAGATTGCGCAGGTGGTCTCGCGTGTGGGGGCGGTCGTGCTGCCAGTTGAAATTACCGATGCGATGATGCCGGGGGTGGTGAGTATGCCGCACGGCTGGGGTCATGACCTCTCTGGCACACAGATGCATATTGCCAGTGAACATGCCGGAGCCAATATTAATCTGCTGACCGATGAGGCAAGCTACGATATGTTGTCTGGCAATGCTGTTTTAAACGGTGTCGCGGTGAGGGTTGAGAAATGGTAGAATTCAGCGATGTTGAACGTGCGCAAGAGCGGTTAACGCCGTATATCCGGCAAACGCCGTTGATCGCGGCATCACAGCTAAAGCAGCGCATGAGTGGCGTCGAGCATCTCTATCTCAAGCTGGAGAATATGCAGGTCACTGGCTCGTTTAAGGCGCGTGGAGCAGTCAACACGCTTTTGACATTGTCACCGGAGCAGCGAGTGCATGGTCTGGTCACGGCTTCGGGTGGCAATCATGGTCTGGGTGTGGCCTATGCAGGTTGGCTGGCGGGCGTGACGACGACTATTTATCTGGCACATAATACGCCCGCCGAGAAGGCTCATAAGTTGGAAACGTGGGGCGCACAAGTAATTTTCGAGGGGGCTGTGTGGGATGATGCTAATCGTTGCGCTTTAGCGGCGGCTGAGCGTGAAGGGATGACGTATGTGCATCCTTTCGCGCATCCTGCGGTGATTGCTGGGCAGGGAACGGTAGGCTTGGAGATTTTGAGCGCGTTGCCGATGTGTGATGTCTTGCTCGTGGCGATTGGGGGTGGTGGTCTGATAAGTGGTGTGAGTATTGCGGCAAAGGCATGTAAGCCCGGAATCAAAATTATTGGTATTGAGCCGGTGGGCGCGCCAACGCTCTATGAAAGTCTGCGTCAGGGGCGTCTAGTAGAACTGCCAGAGATTCGCACCGCTGCCAATACGCTTGCACCACGCCAGAGCGCGCAGCTCAACCTGGAGATTATCCGGCGCAATGTGGATGAGATCGTACTGGTGACGGATGAGGAGATGTACGAGGCGGCAGCCTGGCTATGGTCTGAGATGAGCGTGGGAGTCGAATTAAGTGGAGCGGCAGCGGTAGCGGCGTTGTTGACGGGCAAGGTGCAATTACAGAGCGATGAGGTTGTATGCGCACTCGTCTGTGGAGCAGGTGATGTCGCAATGCATGGCACAATGAGAAAATAGGATAGAGAGGCTGAAGACAGATGCAAGGCGCGATTATTGCAACGGCAATCGGACTGGGCTTAGCTTACGCGGCAGCACCAGGGGCAGTCAATACAGAGGCAGTGCGGCGTGGTGTTATACATGGGGCGCGTGCAGCTTTTCTTGTCGAAGCGGGTTCGCTTTTTGGCGATTCGCTCTGGGCGGTGCTGGCCTTAACGGGCGTAACAGTCTTTGCGCAACATGTAGCAGTTCAGTTGGTGTTGGGGATTGCCGGTGGATGTTTTCTGTTGCGTATGGGTTGGTTGGCGTTGCATGAGGCTATTGTACAGCGCGTGTCAGCGGAGAAGGCACCGATCTCGAAGCGTGGGGATTTTGCAACGGGTGTTGTTTTTGGGGTTGCGAATCCGGTTGGGCTAGCTTTCTGGTCTGGTTTAAGCGGAAGCGTGATTGCCTCGGGTGTTGTAGGTATGGGGCTAGTTGTGTTTGTGGGGGGCTTTTTCGTGGGGGCATTGCTCTGGAGTGTTGGTGTTGCAATTGTCTTCCGTTGGGGACGCCGCTGGATTCGTCCCGCATTGTTCCGCTGGATTGATGCGCTTTGTGGTCTCGCGCTGGGCTATTTTGCTGTGCGCATCTTATGGACAACATTGCAAGATGTCTTGGCGCACCATTTGCTTCCCTTTTTTGGCTTTCATGCTCTGCTGTTGGGCAACAGGGTTAAATAAGCTGAGAGTGTTCTCATGGTTGTGGTTGATCAAATATGCGAAGCTTCTCACAGCCCGGCCTTCACGTGACGCCCAGACAGAGGCAATGGGTTCGCAAGCAAATACCCATGCATTGCTTGCCTCTGTCTTGTAACTTCTTTGTCGATGGCTATAATTTGCCGGAGCGCAATTTGTAGACTTTAATGGCAACTTGTAAGGTAAGCCAGTTACTACGCTCTTGCAAATTGATCTCGCAGATCGATTGTAGACGTTCCAGGCGTTGAATGAGTGTGTTGCGATGAACGAAGAGACGTTCAGAAGTTTTTGTTAAGTTGCCCGCACATTCCAGATATGTTTCCAGTGTGTCGAGCAGCTCTGTATTTTTGCGCTGATCGTAATGATCAATCAGTGCAACTTGGTCCTGATATACGTCACGAAGATCATCCATATACGCTATTTTGTATAAATAGCGATAAACGCCCAGATCGTTAAAGTGGGTGATGAGCGGACGATCTTGCTCTTGTACGAGACTCTGGCCCATTTGTAATGCTTCTTTTGCCTCAGCAAAGCCTCGTCGATAGTCACTAATGTTCTGGCATGTATTGCCAATGCCCACGGATAAACGAATGATATGCTCGTTTTGAATCTGACGGGCAAGGTCTTGGAGCCAATTTTTCAGGCGTGTGCCGGATGGGTCTTTGCTGGCGGCAATAATGCATGTCAAGGTGTTTTCATATTCGTGCAGAACTGAGCCGGGGTAGGTGTCTTGGATTCGGCGACGGATCAGGGTATTGATGCGTTTATACTTAGTCTGTAAGACAGTACTATGTAGGGTGGCCTCATCTTCCGATGTGGTAGTCTCATTATTGGCGGTCACTCTCTCTTTTTTGCGCGTGCCAGATGGAGAGGGAGGGGGTGTATGCTGATCGTCAAGATGTGTGATCTCAATCATCACGACTGTATGTAATCGGGAGAGATCGCACCCGAGGAAACTGGCGCGTTGTTTAATCAACTCTTCCGACTCGGATGTGCCATGCATCAGGTCTTCAAAGAAGCCTTTCACCAGATTTTTCTGCGCGAGTAGATTGACCAGGTAGCTGTTTTTGATGGCAATTGCAGCCTGGTTGGCGATTGTCGTGAGCAGTGTATGGTCTTCAGGCGTATAGCGGCGTTGATGCTGAAAGTAGCAGTTGATAAGGCCTAACTGTTCGGAGCCTGCGATAAGTGGTGCGGAGATGAGAGCTTTGTAATGGGTGTCTGTCAGTGGATTGAGTTGGTCGAACGACAAATGTTTATGCTCAAAGATGTGGGTTTGTTTGTGAGCGGCCTTGCTGATGAACGCGGCCTCGTTGGCTTCGCGCAATTGTTCCAAGATGTGGCGGTCGATGTCTATCGGGTGAAAGTTTGCGCGCTCGTTGAGATTAGGCGAAGTGGCATGCACGAGTAGACGCTGTTGGCGTGTATGGTCGATAGGTTGCTCACGTGCTTGATCTACGAGCATGATGACGCACAGGTCGGCCTCCATGATCTGTACGGTGAGTGTTGCCAGCGAACGGAGCATATCGTCTAGGTAGAGACCGGAGCTGATGGTCTGGCTTAAAATAGACAGAGAGGTGAGAATGCTCAATTTGCGCTGTGTGTTTTCATAGAGTTGGGCATTTTCTATCGCATTCGCGACGAGCGAAGCGGTATTGGTGATGAAACGTTGGTGCTGCTCGGTAAACTCATGAGGAGCTACCGCTTGTAGGGTGATAACCCCGATGAGATGGCGATCTTTCGCGATGATAGGCACGGTCATAATTGACTGAAATTTTTCTTCCTCCAACTCGGGAAAATAGCAGAAGCGTGGGTCTTCCATCGCGCCATCTTTGAGGAAGACTGCTGTTCGGTGGAGGGCAACCCAACCCGCGATTCCTTCGCCTAATGCCATTGAAATTTTGCCAACAAGGTGTTGATGCTGTTCGCTTGTGCCCACCAGTACCAGACGTTCTTTCTCTTTATCAAAAATATAAATGAAAGCAATCTGACAGGTGGTAGCACGTACTACCGTATCGACCAGATGGTGGAGTACCTCGTCGAGTTTGAGCGTGGAACCGATAGTTGAGATGACTTCATACAGTAAAGCATTTTCCTGGGTGCGGATATCTAGCGCATCGCGAAGTGAGCGTGTTTCTGCATGTAGCTGTTCGGTGAGTGTGCCTTCTCCGTCGCTAGTCGAATTGGTCGGTGCGGCAGAGGGAGGGAGCTGATGATTGGTACTGCTCTTAGAATACATTCAACCTCCTGAGT
>DAICZM010000292.1:2919-6174 GCA_027311145.1 Ktedonobacterales bacterium | reverse complement strand
AAAATGTAGTGACACCCCTTGTGGGTGTCATGCTCATCCTCTCTATGACATTTGACAGAGCAGTAGAGACGCGCTCACAATTTTTTACGCGGGCCATCGCAGTGTGATATACTGACGATGGTCCGCGTATGTCTTTCAAATTTTGCCATCTCCGTTGCAGAAAGGAACGTTTTCATATACTTATGAGTGACCAGCAGAGTTTACCACCCAATTACTTCTACCATCAGTTGCCAAATGGCATTGAGATGGTTGGGCAATATATGCCTAGTCTGAGTTCGACGACCTTTGGTTTTCAATTTGATGCAGCTGTGATCCATGAGCCAGAGCCTCAATTGGGACTCGCGCATTTGTTTGAATATATGCTTTTCCAGGGCACAAAAGGCAAGGATGTGCGTGCGCTCAATGAGGCGTTTGAGTCGCTTGGCGCACGCAAGGGGGCTAGCACTGGTATGGAGACCACGCAGGTATGGGCGCAGATCGTGCATACCAAGCTGGACGCGACCTTGTCCCTGCTGCGCGAGATTTTACTCACGCCGACCTTTCCACGCGACGAGTTAGACCAAGTGCGCAATATTGTTCTTCAGGAGATTCGCCGTCGCGAGGACGAGCCAATGAGTCGCATCTTTGATCTCGTGCGTGCCAATTTTTATCAAGGGACACCGCTAGCTCGCCTGGCGTTGGGCACGAATGAGAGCGTGCGTGCCATTCAACGGCCCGATCTACAAGCATTCTGGCAGGCGTATTACAAACCAAACAATGTTCTGTTTGCAATTGCGGGCAAGTTTGACTGGGAGCATGTCGTGAACAGAATGCAGGAACTTTTTGGGGCGTGGGAGGGCCAGGTTGCGCTCAACACATTGCCGCAAGTTACTCCTACCAATACGGTTGCGCTAGAACACAATGACGGAAAGCAGGAACATTTAGGCCTGATGTTCCCTTTCCCAAAATATACCGATCCCGATTACTATGGGGCACTTGTGATTAGCGAGGTGCTAGGCGGGAGCATGGCTTCACGTCTCTTTGTAGAAGTTCGTGAAAAACGTGGTCTCGTCTATGGTGTTTCGGCTGGCTTGTCAGGCAATAAGCACATCGGAGCAATGCGCATCTATGCTGGCACAACGCCAGAGCAGGGTCGCGAATGCTTGCAAGTTATCGTGAACGAGTTGCGCAAACTGGAACAAGAGGGTATTACCGAGGATGAATTAGAGCGTGCCAAGATTCAGCTCAAAAGTGAGAACATTATGCGTAGTGAGGGGTCAGGCTCGCGTATGGGTGCGCTCACCCGCTCCTGGTGGTATGAGCATCGGCTCAAAACGATCCAGGAAGTGAAAGAGAGCATTGATGCCGTGACGCAGGAGCAGGTATTACAGGTATTGCATCGTTTCTCGCCACTCAACCCACTCACTGTTGCGGCCATTGGACCACTGGAGCGTGCTGAACTGATTGGCGATACGCTATAAAAATGCTGAGGAGCGTGATCCATGCCGGATGTCCACGTCCGCCTGCATAAAAATGTTCTCTGGCTGGTATTGAACAGGCCGTCACTCAACAATCTAACCGTGGCAATGCTCGATCAACTGAATACGGCCTTGCGCGCTGCGCTCACACAAGCACCACATCTCATTGTGCTAACCGGAAGTGGTGAGCAAGCGTTTTGTGCGGGTATTGATCTGCCTGACGATAGTGAGTCAGCCCGTCTGGCTTTGCTGAAGGCTGCGGAACAAACATGCCAGGAATTTGAGGAATTGCGTGCCCACCAGATGCCAACAGTAGCATTGATGAAGGGCAGTGTGTTTGGCCCTGGCTTGGAGCTGGCGGTGCTGTGTGACACATTGATTGCGCACGAGCAGGCGATTTTTCGTCTGCCAGCAATCAATGCGAAAGTATTTCTCAGTGCAACTGCGGTCTATTTGCCTGCTGTCATTGGTGAGGAAGAGACAGCGCGCTTGATGCAGAGCGGTGAGACGTTAACGGCCCAGCAGGCCATGCAACGTAGAATCGTGCATCAGGTATTGGCGGCACGGCGTTTCTTACCTGATGCTGAGGAACTGCTTGTGATGCTGTCCCTTATTCACTCACAGCGGGAGCAAAAAGACTCGCCCGTTTAGCACGCAAAAACTGCGCAATTTCGCTTGGAGTCTCTTTGGCCAGGGCCATCTGCTTCAGGCTTGTCAGCACATGACTCCACTCTTCACGTTGCGTGAGATAGCGGGTATCACGTCCGATCAGTTCCTCGAAAATGTGGCGTTCCAGCTCATGCCAGGTAGAGCGGTCGCGCCCATCGTGTTCTGAGCCTTCGCCTTCGGCGAGATAGTCGGGATCGCTGGTGTGGTTGTCGATGCGCACGAAGATAGGTTGAAATGCATGGCGAACCATGTCTTCCATCCGTGACTGATCGAGTGCGCTCGCGTCGAAGGCCAATGTGCCATGCAAATTGATCAGGACGACAGGTGTCATGTTGTGTTTCTCTGTCTCCTGCTCGCGAGAGCGTGGGCCTTCGCGTCGGCAGAGTTCTTCAAGCCGTGCATAGAGCAGGTTTGGTTCAGTCAGAGCATCGACGCGCATGTCATAGCGTAAGAAGGGACGGCGTGTATTTTTGATGCGTTGCGCGTGGTGTTTGCGTTCCTTCTTGCTGAGGTCAATAATGCGTTCAGGGTCGTCGGTATCGATTTCGACATAGTAGTAGCCACGATCATCCCAACTCGACTCTTCCGCGCTGCATGTCTCGCTTGAGCCAGGATTATAGAGCCAACCATCGAACTCATAGGGTTTGTGAACATGACCGAGTGCGAGGTAGTCGATGTATTCGCGCAGCGGTTCAAAATTGCTGCGCGTGGGTAGCCCTTGAATACGTGGCACAATGCCCTCAATGCCGGTATGCATAGCGAGCAAACGATAGGCAACGCCTTGTTCATCTTCTTGCACACGAATGGCGTGCAGCGATTGGGTCAGTCCTTCCATGCTGTGGGTTGTCGCTGCTCCTTGCCAGTGTAGGCCATAGACACGCAGTTTGCCATCCAGCAGGTCGATGTATGCGCCAAGCATGTTTTCACGTTGCCAGGGTGTGATTTGTGGCACGCCATCTTGGATGATGGGGTTGAGCAGTGTGAGGTAGTTCTGATAACAAAGATATTGTAGCCAAGAGATGCTGTCTCGGTAATAGCTACGGTCATGGTTGCCTTCAATGGCGATCACGGGAATGTGGGCTTCTTGTAGGCGGCGCAATCCTTCTGTGGCATGTGCCAACGTGAGGGC
>DAICZM010000292.1:0-2909 GCA_027311145.1 Ktedonobacterales bacterium | reverse complement strand
CATCAATAGCACGTTTATTGAACAGATCGCCAGCGATAATGAGAAAATCGACGCGCCGCTCGATAGCCTCTTGGACAATCTGCCAGAAAGCGCGGGAGAAATCGTTAAAGCGTTCACGCACGCCATACTGCTCATAGCCGAGATGTGTATCTGCAATGTGAATAAAAGATGCGCGCATAACAAGATGCCCCTCTCTAAGTGCGTCCAATGTCTCTGTAGGTGGCCTTTATGCTCCGATGGGCGGATTGGGTCCAGTCATCCAGGCACGTGCGCCGGCGGCGGCGAGAATCAGCGTAGCGATGCTGAAGATAAGCAGGTCACGGCGTGGGTTTTTGCCCCCAGTCGTGTAGGTGAGTGCGACTGGGACGGCAAAGGCGACAATCGCTCCATAGACATAATGGAGATAGTACAAGCCTGTCCCCGTGCCAGCTTTGAGACCCAGTGAGACCATGGTGATGCCTAGCAAACCTTGTAGCAGCCCTAGTCCAGATGTGACGACAAGGGCAATACGCCAGGGTCTATAGAGGCCTTTTTCAGTCAGGTCTTTGCGCGTAAAATAGAGGATTAGCCCCCATATGCCTGTGACCAGTGCTGAAGCCAGGACCAGAATGACATTGTAATAATGGATGGTAGAAATAAAATCAGCCACGTGTTTGCTCCAATGTCGTGTTCAAGACGACATGACTCTCTTTCTTTTTGACTGAGGCAATAGTGGAAATTGCGATGAGCCTATGGCCTTACTATAGCGTGTTTGCTAAGGAAAGACAAGAGGGTTTTGCGCATTTGCTGGGGGGAGCAATGCGCAAAACCTGTGTGGCCGGGGAACGTTAGGAATTGCGTAAAACCTGGCGCATGTAATCGCGTAGTGCAGGAGCTAGCTCTGGGCGTTTGAGGGCATAAGCAATTGTTGTGGTAACCAGGCCGAGCGGGTTTCCCGTATCATAGCGAATACCATTGAAACGTAGGCCGTAGCATTGGCCGCTCTGCGCTTGCATTTCCAACGCATCGGTGATCTGAATCTCGCCACCTTTGCCGGGGGGGGTCTGTTCGATTAGATCGAAGATATCTGGTGTCAAAATATAGCGACCTGCGACTGCGAGATTCGAGGGGGCCTCTTCGGGGGCGGGTTTTTCGACAAGATGGGTTACTTTCACCGTATCGTCATCCACATCTTGTGCGGCAACCACGCCAAAGGCTGAAATTTCTTCGGGGGGGGAAGTGAAAAGTGAGAGAACAGAGCCACCATACTGTTCGTGTATCTCCATCATACGTGGTAAGCAAGGGGTTTCTGGTGCAACCAGATCATCGCCAAGCATGACGACAAATGGTTCGTCATCGACGAGGTCGCGGGCACAGAGAATGGCATGGCCCAACCCAAGTGGTTCTGGCTGGCGTACTGCGACATAGCGCGCCATAGTGCGCACTCGTAAAACCTCTTCAAGCTCTTTGTGTTTGCCTTTGCGTTTTAACAATTGTTCTAATTCTGGCGTGCTATCAAAATGGTCTTCGATAGAGCGTTTGCTGCGCGTGGTAACAAAGATAATTTCTTCAATGCCTGCCGCAACGGCTTCTTCAACGATATATTGTAATGTTGGCTTATCAACCAATGGTAACATTTCTTTGGGAATGACTTTACTGGCTGGTAGGACACGGGTTCCCATACCGGCAACTGGCAATACTGCTTTCCGAATGCGCATTCATCCTCCTCAATAGAGGTAGAGTGGCCAAACATACTTTCGTATGCAGTTTTCCCTCTACCCTGTTTGCGATTTATACATGTAACATGAGGTCGGGCTAACTATAGTTTCAATTGCTGCCATACTTAGGAAGCCCGGCAACCACTGTGACACTTATGAATACTATACCTCCCAGGAGGCCCACTTTGAAAAAGGGGGGATAAATGGGCGTTCCTGTTTCAAGTTTGAACTCATGCTTCTCTCTTCTATTATCTGTCAGATGATACTATTTTGTTACAAACTTGTCAATAGTGACCATGTTTTACTAAAATAGTACAGATAAAATTTTTATTGTAAAATCATTCTAAATAATCTCGTGTTTATGATGCGACGTGCAATATTTTAGCAAAAGCAGTAGGCCATATCGATGAGCAATCGGAAAAGGGCGGGATTGGCCGTTTGCCAACCGCGCGACGCTTCTGGACAGCCCGCCCACTACTTGTCGTTTCGCAAGAAAGACGAGCAAGCGGGCTGAGTGAAGGAAGAAGCCCTGTTTTAAAGAAACAGGGAATGTCAGTATACAACATTGTTCTGCAATACTAGTGCAGATGGCCTAGCATAAAAAGCGCAATCAGCAAAGCAATAAAGACGAGAAACAGAAAGAGGAGCGTGAGGGTAATAATATGGCTGGTTGATAGATACGTCTTTATTTTAGCGGGATGTGTGGGCTTTGTTGGCTGATTATTGATGAGCGATGCCGTTAGTGCATCTTGAAGTGGTTGTAGCGATGGTGCGGCAATACGTTTATCGGTTGAGGTCTCCTGGTGAATATTGGCTTTGGGTGCGGGAAAGGCCAATGGTTTGTAGGTGCGGGCCTGCACCGACTCCATGGTGGCGACTTGTACTTGTGTGGTGATTGCTGCAGGGCGTGTTGCATAGGGCATTTGCTGTTGAGGAACTTGTACTGGCATGGTTCCTCCTTGATTCATACTTGGCATGGGGTGCGTTGCGGTGCGTATCGCATTCACAGTCGCAAAGGAACGTGTTTCTTTGGGTAAGGCGCGTGCTGTTTCTATGTCATGTGTAAAGCCCTTACGATGGCGCAAGGCGGCCTGGAGTTTGATATCGTATGCTTGTGCAAAAGTGATAATGCTAGGGTAACGATGTTCCGGTTTTTTTGCTAAAGCGCGCAGGAAAACCTCATCTAATTCAGGTGGCAAGGCGGGGTTATAC
>DAICZM010000291.1 GCA_027311145.1 Ktedonobacterales bacterium | reverse complement strand
GTGCAGCACTCCACCGCCGCCGTCGAATGGCGTGCCTGGCAGGTTCGGGTTTTGCAGCACCTGGCGCGCAGCCTTGATGCCATCAAACCACATCCCAATATGTTCCAACTGAATGCCAGATGCATTGCCCGATTGGTCTGCCGATGCGACCGTTGAGGCGCGGGCATCTGCGGCGAAAGCCACAAAAACAATCAAGTGAAAGATCGACTCTGCGCTCCCATCGCCGCGTGTAATGACATCGCCCACATATTCAGCGTGCCCAAAAGGCTTTGCCGAAAGCTCAGTGAGGAACACGGTAAATTTCTGGTTGGGCGGCATATGCTGCACATCGACGATGAGCGTATCGAAATCATTGGTTTGCGGGTTGCCCTGCAAAACAGTCACCAGCGCGGTCGCATTGGGGAACAGTGTTTTGATACCTGATGGAAACAAAGGGAACTGGACTATCAGCGTAGGATTCACCGAGGCCAACACCTGTACCGTTGAAGCCTCTTGTCCCGCCTGCGCAAAGGTTGGTGTGCGCAAGGGCGGCGGTGTTGTAGAAAAAGTAAGCGTGCCACCAGTCGTAGTTGTTGAGCCATTGCCTGTGTTACTGCTATTCCCGGCGGGGAGACCTGTTGCGCATGCGGTCATCAAGAGACTCACCAGAAGCACCGCCGATAGGATGATTTTTTGCCCTGCATAGCGTTGTATGCCCATATTGCTACACCTCTTCCTCTGCTAAAACACCGGGGCAGTTTGCCCATCGGTCATGGCTTGCGGCCCGGCATGCAGTGGAGGATTGCCGCCATCAAAAATCGTGCCTTGCAGCGTGCCATCATTCAGAACTTTTTGTGCATCCTGCAATGAGGAGAACCACATACCCATATGTTCTAGATTAATGCCGGATGTTATCCCCTCAATGCCATCCAGCGATGAGCCGGGATTGCGAGCGTCCATTGCGAAGGCCACAAACGCGATATTCTGGAAAATGGTCTCGCCAGTGCCATCTCCGCGTGTGGTCAGATCAGCCACATACTCCACGTTCCCAAAGGGTTTGTTGGCAAACTGGATGTAAAACATCGTAAAGGTGATATTGGGTGGCATATGTTGTACATCAACAGTAATCGTATCGGAAAAGGCATTATCGCGATTGCCGCGTACAATTGTGACCAGCCCTGTGGCCTGAGGGAAGGCGTTTTTGATGCCACTGGGTACAAGGGGAAATTGCACAATCGTGGTGGGGGCCAGCGAGTCTAGCACATGCACGCTTGCTGCTAACTGACCACTACGCACCATTTGACGCAAACGCTCTGCATTTGGGTTGAGCTGATGAGTAGACAGTGCAGGCGTGCTTGTCGTGGTTTTTCGCTGTGTTGCCGCCGCCGCGACTCCTCCCTGCACACTGAGCATGAGCAATAGCATGGCCAGCAGAAGAGCGCGACGGAAAGGCAGAGAGCGCATATATTGCATAAAAGCGACTCCTTAAGCTAAGAGACAAGCCGATGTCGTCTCGTGGGTAAGCTATTAAAACACCGGGGTCGTTTGTCCGTCGGTCATGGCCTGTGGTCCAGCATGCAAGGCGGGATTGCCACCGTCAAAAATTGTGCCTTGTAAAGCGGGATTGTTCAAGGTTTTTTGCGCATCTTGCAAGGAAGCGAACCACATGCCCAGATGTTCTAACTGGATACCTGAAGCGGTTCCGCTCTGATCTTGCGATGTGATCGTTGGCGTGCGGTTATCAGCAGCAAAAGCAACTAGCGTAATGGCCTGAAACGAGGATTCGCCAGAGCCGTCGCTGCGGGTGTGCAAGTCTGCCACGTATTCCACATGTCCGAAAGGTTTGTTAGCGAGTTCGATGAAGAAAATCGTAAACGTGATGTCAGGTGGCATACTCGAAACATCGACAGTGACCGAGTCGAAAAGGCTGACCGGTGGGTTGCCCTCTACAATCGTCACAACACCAGTTGCATTAGGAAAGGCACTTTTCACGCCGCTGGGAAACAGCGGGAACTGCACAATGACGCTCGGTGCTTGTGAGGACAGCACCTGGACTGTCGAGGCTAGTTGGTGTGCCTGTACCAATTGTCGCAACGTTTGCGCTTGAAAGCTGCTTGTGACTAATCGCCGGGTGGCATCTACACGTGCGTTCGCTCCCACGCCTTGCACAAATGCGGTTGTCGCAAGTGCCATAACGAGCATAACCAGCATAATGAAAGCCACACGTTTTGAGATGGTAATGCGTATCATCGTCGCTCCTTCTTCAACAGATAGCTCTGGCCGCCAGCACATGCTCCGTTATGCCAGTGCAGCGTTTCCAGAGACCTTTCTTCTTCCAGAAGCGTACAAGGTTTGCGGTATTTCTTTATGCGTAAGATTACCCATTTTTCGTTGTGGTGAGGGCTTTCTTTGTAAAGAAAAGCTAGACTGCCGTTTGTGTAAACAACAAAGCTTACTCAAAGCGCAAGCATTTGCGATATAATTGGTCAGTGAGATAATATGAAAGGGAATATGCCATGACACATTATCAAAAATTCAGCTCAGTAGAGCGGGTACTCTCCTTCCTGGCAGGTCTGGCAAACTTGCTTGTGGGATTGGGCTTTTTCTTTTTACCAGAGTTGCAACTTCCTCTCTGGCCTACCAGCATTCCTACGATCCTGGATCGCTTCATCGGAGCGATCATTCTTGGTAATGCGGCGGGTGCTTTTCTATTGGCAACTGAAAAAGAATGGGGACGTGTCCGTCCACTTGCACTTGTCGCAGTCGTGTATGGGACACTCGTTGCGGGTGCGCTCCTTTATCACTTGTTCTGGTTAGGAGCTTCATCAACCTTCTGGCTCTACTTCCTGGTGGATGCTCCTTTTCTCTTAGTCTATTACGGCTTGTTTATCTATCATGATCTTATTCCTCGTTTCACCTCGCAACGCGAAAATATAAGTCGCTACACACAAAAATAACAGAACACGTTCTGACCATAGAGGATTAGTGGAGGCAGGATGCATATCCCTTTTATCGATCCCCTCTTTGAAATCACCTATCCCTTTACGTCGCACCCCCTCTTTGGACGTGAAGGCGAAATGTATGTACTTCAAACGCTCCTGGAGACTGTTGCGCACAATCGACCACGTGGGCCACGCTCATTGATAATAAGTGGGGATGTAGGTGTGGGAAAATCTCGTCTGCTCGCCGAGCTATGTGCTGAGGCTCAGCGGCATGGCTTCTTACTGTTGCAGAGCTGTGCCTATGAAGCTGGCAGGCACATTCCGTTTTTGCCAATTATCGAGGCACTGCGTCCTCTGCTACGCTCCACGCCTATCGACAAACTACGCGCCTCTCTTGGGATGGATAGCAGTTCTCATCGGCAACGGCCTGCTGCCAATGAGAACGAATTTACGCTGAAAACTGCCTTCTCTCAAATAGGTAGCTCGCTTGTCACTGCCCTAGCTCACCTTTTCCCCGAAATTCCTCTCTTGCTGGATGTTACGCTGACTCATGAAATCCTTGCACCAGACCAAGAAAAATTTCGCCTGTTCGACGCTATTGCCACCTTGCTTGAAGGCTTTTCGACAGAACAGCCTGTGCTGCTCTGTCTTGACAATTTGCAGTGGGCCGATAGTGCTACATTAGAACTGACCCTCTACCTCACGCTGCGTTTACGTGGCAGTCGCGTCGCTTTGGCCAGCGGCACGCGCCCTCCTGGTAGCGCATTGCCCTCTCTCGCCGTTGATGGCGAACAAGAAGGTATGACAGAACGTAGACAAGCGCAATCTCTTGTCATTATGCGTACTCTGAACGATTTAATGCGTCAGGAGATGCTCATTTTTCTTCCTCTGCAAGCTCTCGGAGCGCATGCTGCACAGTGCTATTTGCGTGAGCTTCTCCCTGATACCATTGCGGATACGGTACACCACGCACTGCTGGAGCGAGCAGAAGGCAATCCATTCTTTCTGGAAGAATTAGCGCGCCCATTGATACAGCTTCATCAGTCGGCCAGCCAGGCTAAAGAGTGGTATATCGTATCTTCGACAGATGCCACCCTCCCTCGCACTATCTCGTTGGCTATTGAGCAACGTTTGCATACTTTACAGGCTCCTTGCCTGGAAGCGTTGTGCGTTGCCGCTCTCTTTGGTCGTACTTTTTCTGTCCCCATCCTAGCAAGTGTTATGCAAGTACAAGAATCTCAACTTCAACCACTTATCGATGCGGCAGAGCAAGCTGCTTTTATTACGCCACTGCTTCTTCCCGCACATCCCATTCCTCAGCCGGTCTATACGTTTTGTCAGGGGATTGTCCAGGAAGTTTTGTGTACTCTGCTCCCTCCCTATCAGGTCCGTGCCCTGCATGGCGCGCTTGGGGCCGCTCTTGAAGCATGCTACCAGGTCGCAGAGTCAACGCATGCAGCAGAACTTGCACGCCATTATGTGCTGGGTGGGAAACAACAAGATGCCTTGCGTTGGAGCCTGCTTGCGGGTGAGTATGCGGCCCATCAGCAAGCACATCGTGAAGCCATCGAGCATTTTCGCAGTGCGCTGAAACTCTGGGATGCTCAAGACCCTCATCCGCAGCAGGTGAGCGGATATATGGTACACTCACGTGCCCAACTTCATCTCCTGATCGGTCAAAGTTGGTTGCAGTTAGGAGAACTGACGTTGGCAGGCAAGGCATTCCAGCAGGCATTAGCTGCGCAACACCAGCCACAAACGACACCAACGCCACTCTTTTTAGCCCAGGTGAATCGTCTTCTGGCCGATGTCTATCGTATGCAGGGACAATATGAACAAGCCTTGGCTCATTTAGAAGCTGCCAAAGCCGCACTGCAAGCTAAAACCTCTCTGTCAACTGAAGAAGATCACGTACACAGCCCGGGTGAACGCATCTTATTGTTACAAGCGCAGGCAACCCTTGATCTCTTGCGTTATCGTCCCGTCGAGGCCGAAGGTGCGCTCTGGCAATCGCACCAACTTGCTGTAGAGAGAGGTGATAGAGGCAGCCAGGCCTTTGCCTTGCACTTGATCGGCTGGATTCGCGGCTGGGGAGAGCGCATCAATGAAACGATTCGGCTGCAAGAACAGGCCCATGAACTCTATGTAGCTATTGGCGACCCTTTCCGTGCGACGCTAGGAGATCAAGGGTTGGGCATTATCTATCAGACCTGTGGCATGATGGAGAAGGCGCGCCTTCACACCTTGCGTGGCATCGAGCAAGCTCGCCATTATGGGGTACGGCCCGTTCTGGGCTGGCTCTATTGGAATATGGCTATCCTGGCTCTCTTCGAGGGCAACTGGGATGCTTGTGAAGCACATTTGCAGCAGGCAATGCAGGAAGCGGAAATCACGAGCAATGGCCGCCTCAAACCTGTTGTCATGCAAGCACAGGCAGAGCTAGCATTTCGACAGGGCCATTGGCAAGAAGCAGAACAACATTTTCAAGCATCACTGCAAGCCTCAATGAACACCGAATGGTATGCCAGCACAATGGCCCTTTACGGGCATTTTCTTGCCGTGACAGGACGTAAGGCGGCGGCAAAAGCACAACTTACGCAGGCGAGCCGCATCCCTGAACCTGTGGGCTATAGCGGCCACTTCTATATTCCTTTTCTGGCAGAAGGTTTTTTACATCTGCAAGACCAGACGCATCTCGCGCTCAGTTATAGTGAACGTATCCAGAATTTACACGGTTTTCTGTATTATGGAGTTGCTGTTGATCGTATTCTTGGCGAAATAGCAGCCTTTAATGGAGATTGGGAGAGAGCAGAGCAGGCATTTGAAGATGGGCTAGCATTATGCCGCCGTGTCCACAATGAGCCGGAGGAGGCCTTTATTCTCTATGAACAAGCCCGTTCGGCCCTCATGCGCAGTAATAAAGAAGCACACTATTTGCCTTTCGTCATTCAGCAGATGTATCGCCAATGTGAACAGGCTCACGCTCTCTTTCTGCGCTATCACATGCAGCGGGCGGTCATACTCGTTGATACGTTGTTGGAGGGAATACAGCAAATAGAGGAACGTGAACGTTCGTATGTAGTATCCGACCCCTTACCGCCTTCCGCCGAGCAGAAAACGACAGATTTGCACAACGAGTATATGCTCACTCTGCATCTGACCAAGCGTGAGTTAGAGGTCTTGCGTCTTGTTGCCGAAGGGTACACTGATCGCGAAGTTGCCGATATCTTGGTAATAAGTCACAGAACGGTCAATCG
>DAICZM010000290.1 GCA_027311145.1 Ktedonobacterales bacterium | reverse complement strand
GTATGAGTGACCAGATACGGAAACAAACGCCTAAAGAGCCACCTACCACCTCACCCATTGTTGGGCCGCTTCCTACACCACACGTGCAATCTCCCACACCTATTCAAGCCTACCAGCGTGCTCGCTCCTATCCACGTACACTCAGCCCTCGTGATGTCCACGTGCTACAGCGCACGATCGGCAATCTGGCGGTTGCCAGGCTCTTTGCGCAGCAGCGAGCAGACCAGCAGCGCAACACCGTCGCAGAGCTTTCACCGACTGTACAGCGAAAGCTGCATCCAGCAAGCCCATCTATGCAACAGCAAGATGACGCATCCGCGAGTATTCACCAGGCGGCCCACATCGGCATATACACACCTGCTACCAGGCTTCCGTATGCTGAGCAGATTCAGCAAGCATTTGGCTATCACGATGTGAGCCACATTCAGGCCCACATTGGTGAGAGCGCGACACAGAGTGCCACCGCTATCAATGCCGCCGCTTATGCTACTGGCAGCCACGTCGTTTTTGCTGGCACACCAGACCTGCATACGGCAGCTCACGAAGCGGCACATATCGTGCAACAGCAGAGCGGCCTGCACCTCGCGGGCGGCATTGGACAGGCCCATGATGTCTATGAGCAGCAAGCCGATGCGGTGGCAGATCGCGTGGTGGCAGGACAACCCGCGCAGGATATGCTGAATCGCTTTGCTCCGAGCAACGTATCATTCAGTCCTGGGCCGCTCCAGGTGCAGCGTGCGCTTGTGGCTGTTCCTGGTCAGGCGTATTCCGTCGATGACCGCGATCCTCGGGCAGTGCATCTAAGACAACGCTTTTGGCCCGTTGGGGGTGGAAACTGGCAAGATAACCTCAATCCTGCATTGGCTTATACGTATACCTACACCGCTGACGAAGAGTTTTTAGTCGTCAGCGGCCCTGGAGGCGCGGCGTATCCTGCCCAGCGCTATTGGGATGTAGCCGCACAACGGGAAATGCGTAAGCAAATTGGTGCAGCACCTCGTGTCGGGTTACATATCTACAGAGTAGGAAATGGAGGAGTCCGCTATTACTACACACCAGCCCCAGGCCACCGTTATCAACAAGTACCGACTCATCGTGTTAGTTGGATTGATACTCAAGGGAATTTTGTCGAGGAAACGAACTTTGGAGGGCACCCAGGTTGGCGTGTGCTTACGGATGATGGGCAACGGGTGCAAAAGCATTATGCCATTACGAAGGATGTGAACCGCAACTATGTGTTGCCCTACAAGCTACAGCAAGGATTCCTGGCAGGTTTGCCTAACCTGTTTGGTGGCAATAGAGATCCCAACGAGACTCCCACGGAAACAGTGAACCGAGAGACGCAAGAAGAAAGCCTGGGCACCTATCAGCTCCCCGCCGCCCTTACAGCCATTAACGCTGTCAATCAGGGCGGAAATCGCCTCCATTTTCATGAGGCAACTGTTGCTCCATATGTAGGCCCTCCCCTTCCTCCTCTGGCTCATCCTGAGACGGCAGGTACTTTTAGCTTCAAAGCTTCCGCATTCACTATCACTCCTGCAACGACCGATCAAGACATCCGCAACCGGATTCTTCAGTTATTTGCGCCTACTGTAGATGTAGCAACGGACCCTTTCTTCGCTACACCAGCAGGTCGGGCAGCCCTTCAGGAGTTCGATCAGGCCCATACGATAGCTGCTCTGGTTACCAAAATCCGTCAGGATGCCCAATCGTACTCTCAAGGGCTAGGGGACGCCCAGGCGAGTAATCCTCTTCCAGCTATGGCTGACCCGGAGCGTACAGCAGGACATGCACTCTATATACAAGGCTTACAAGATATTCGAGCGGGCCATGCGGTCGCTCATCCTCAAGAGCCAGCTTACATGGCCGCCCGAAACGAATACACGACTGGGTTACAACATGCCCAAACTGGGGCCGGTAATGCTAATAATCACCAGGCTTACGTTGCAGCTCGAACCGAATATACCGATGGGTTGCACGATGCCCAGGCGGGTGCAGATCCTAATCAGAACACTGTAGCATACCAACAAGGATATGAAAGTAATCCCAAAAAGAGAAAAATATAACGATCCCTTGATTATCCCAACATAACGTCCTTTATGCTGGGGTAAAAACCCATACAGCGGGAGCTGGATTTTTTTGTCCCCCGCCCGCCTCCACGTCGTTAGCCAATGTCCAAAAGGAGGTTCTTTACCCCCAAATTGAGGATAATGGTACGGATAACGCCCTGATTCATGAGTAATAGTGCTGATATATTACTGGACATTAGGTATAGCTAACGCGATGTGCAAGTATTCTTGCCAAAGAAAGGGTCCATGGAGTCTACTTTGCTCAGAAGAATTGCAAGTTTCTGAGGAGGGACGCCATGAACCTGGACGATTTTATTATCACATGTTTCTGTCTGATTGACGAGATGGTACCAATGGTGACGAAAGGAAAGCGCTTGCGCCAACGAGGGCCGATGCCCCAACTGGCTGATAGTGAGGTCATCACAATGGAAGTAGTCGGCACCTATCTGGGACTCTCCCAAGATCAGGAAGTTTTTGACTACTTTCGTCACCACTCTCGCCATTTCTTTCCTGCCATGGGACAGGTCGCTCGTACCACATTTGTGCGGCAAGCAGCGAACTTGTGGGCGGTGAAAGAGCGGCTGTGGTGTTGGTTGCGCGATGAGCTGATCAGCTATGATAGCGGGATGTCCATCGTAGACAGTGTGCCCCTGCCTGTCTGCCGTTTTGCTCGCGCTCCCTGGTGCGTGCGCTTTCGTGGTCAAGCCAGCTACGGCAAAGATCACGCGGATCGCCAGACGTTTTATGGCTTTCGGCTGCATGCGCAGCTGAGTTGGCCAGGTCTGCTCACCCGCGTCTTCTTGGCCCCAGCCAATGAAGCCGATGGAGAAATTGTGCCGCTCTTGTTGGAAGGAACGACCGGGGTGGTCCTGGGGGATCGCAACTATTGGCTGCCCGATCTGCAAGCCTTCTTGCGGACGAAAGGCATCGTGTTGCAAGCGCCGTTGCGCAAAGCGCATTCGCCCCAGGCGGCAGCCTACCACAGTTCTGTGTTGGGGCGAGTGCGGTACCTGATCGACACCGTCTTTGGGCAACTGACTGATCGGTGTCGGATGAAGCGCGTCTGGGCACGCGATCTGTGGCATCTGCGCAATCGCTTGTTGCGCTGCCTGTTGATGCATACGATCTGCTTTTTCTTCAATCAGCAAGATGCGGCTCCGTATCTCCAATTTGATCGGCTGGTGGCTTAGAAAAACTTGCACATCGCGTTAGCTAGGATTTATAACCCGGCTCAGACTGAGAAACACCCGCTTCACCCGACCTGTTACTAAACTGACAACCCCTCATATTCATGCATGGAAGCAAGAAAATGACCGCCAAGCGCAAAAGCAGAAAACCGCCAGTAGACAAGATACTCCCGTTCAAATTGCCCGAAATTCTGGATCTGCCGCAACTTCCGTGCTGCATATACAACCTCTATTCGTAGATAGAAATAGAGAAGCCTTTCTCCAGTTCATCAACAAGGCCCTGCGTTAAGGAAGGAGCCTCGTAGCCGCAAAGTAGATAAGTGCAGCACAGTTTTTGGAGAAGCAGGCTCTTTCTTTACGCAATGGCGGTTTGTGAGAGAGGAAGGCGCTGAGTCATATCCAAGGTAAAGCGTCCATACGGATTCACATGCTGATAAAAGAGCGGAGTCAATCCGCGCCAATCTTCCTGCTTCATGGCCTGTTTCCATTTCTCTTCGGCCAGAACCTCCTGAAGGAGAAGCGTGTTAACCAGGGCAAGGCTCACCTGGATCAAATGGAGACACAAGATAGCCATTTCTTGATCTTCCGGGCGATTCGAGAGCAGTTCTCCGCCACGGCCAGAGAAAATGAAGCCATTGACACTGTTCCATTGCTCAATCACATTGAGGGCCTCCTGGATGTCCTGTCTGAGTCGCACATCGCTGAGATAGTCGCAGAGGAAGATCGTCTTGATGACCCGGCCCAGTTCGTGAAGTCCCTGATAGGTCGGGTGCTGAAGATTACTGCGTGTAAATCGCCGCAGCAGTGCATCGGCATCCGCTGTTCCCGTCTTGAGAGCAGAAGCGTACTTGACCAGCATATCATATTGTTGCATTATGGCTTCCCAGTTGATTGGCTTTCCCAGGGCCTCTTTTAGATGAGGATAGTTATCCTGCGTCCCTGTCTCGACCAGCGCTAAGCGCTGGGAATGGATCGGTTTGAGACGAGGCAGCAGGCGAAATCCGAGTAAATGGCTGAAAGCAAACCCAATTTCGCTTTGTCCATGGGAATCAGTCATTTGATGCTTGATCGTCATATCGGTGCAGTGACGCAAGACGCCTTCAAGCATTGCCGCCACTTCGGAGGAGGTACAGGATTTTAATTGGGAATAAATACACACGGAGCGACGCTCGACATGCCAGTAGACGAGCACGCCGGGGCCACGATAGCGTGCATGCCACTGCGTCAAAAGGTTCTGATCGACGGCATGAAATTTCTTGGAATCAGAGGCGCAAGTGGAGGTGGCTTCTCCCCAGATCGATTCGAGCCGAGCGCGAAGCAAGGCGTTGACCACCTGGGCGATGGCAGCCCGCATGTGGTCCCTGTGCAGATACCG
The DNA here is from genome assembly GCA_027311145.1 of Ktedonobacterales bacterium. Classification (GTDB taxonomy): domain Bacteria; phylum Chloroflexota; class Ktedonobacteria; order Ktedonobacterales; family Ktedonobacteraceae; genus DTNP01. The sequence continues at coordinate 1,573 of DAICZM010000290.1, read as the reverse complement.
TCGCCGAGTGTAGCGCAAATCCTCTGCGGTGCTATTGGGGTCTACCCCTGCCATTCGTTTGAGCCCCATATTGGTTCCCATCCCATACATGCACAACAGTAAACGCTTTTGCAGCAATTCAGGATCAAGCGCTTCACGGCTGCCTGTTGACTTGAAACAGTCGAGGCATCCTGTGAGCATCGCAGATTCTTTGAGCACATCCAGTAAACCAATGACGCCCCAGCGGCGCAGTATCTCCGTTTTCAGGCGAGGGAGATGTTTTGGTTCGGCTTGCTTTGGCAGTGGAGAAAGGGTAATCCAGCCTTTGCCGCGTTTGGTACCAATCGCCACATCGCTCGGCTTTTTTGCCATGAAGCGTTCAAATGATGTGAGCGCCGTCGTTAACTGCGTCTTTAAGGAAGCGATAAACTCGTCAGCCGAAAGAGGGAGGTTGAGATCCGTGTAGTACGTAGCCCGGTGTTGGTCAAAATCATGTGGGAGATCGTCTTCAGGATTGCGGAACTGAGCAGCCCCAGCGACCCATATTTCCTTACTTCGCACACGCTCACGTAACGTTTGCAACACGCTCAATTCGTAGGTCAGGCGATTCACACGGGTCTCTCCTGTGCTATCTTTCTCGGTGACAATGTTCTCCCAGGAGGCAGGAACCACACCCTCAAGAGGAGGACTGACCTCGAGAGGGTACCAGGCAACTCGGCTGTTCACGTACTCACGGACGACCGCAAGTGCCTCGACCACAGGCTGATAGGCCGTGTTGTTGGAATGAAAATCAAGCACCTCCAGCAGAGCCGGGAGAATCTGACGATAGTGGTTGCGATACGAGGAGCGCATCACTTCTTGCACTTTTTGACGGTACGCTCCCCCTTGCGCTTTGTATTCAGCTACCAGGTTACGTAACGTTTGTTCGTTTGCGACTGGAAAGACCACCTCTCGAACAGGTTCATCAGGATGTTCCAGCACGGCATCGGCAATCCGATAGAGGATGCGTGTTTTCCCAGCAACCCGTTTGAGATCGTTGATATACGCGGCTTCCACGCGGCGTTCGGCTCGCTTGCCAATACGATGGACAATCTGGATCAACAAGGTGACCAGGGCATCGGTGACTTCCTGAGTCCGTTGAAAGACCAGAGCTGCGAGCAACGTCATACGAATCGCCTGGGGATGCTGGCGAATGTGGGAAGGTGACTCAGCGGCAATGCGCCGTCGCAAGCGCTCCACCAACTTGGGTGCATAGCCTTGAAACAGATCGGGTGGTAGTCCGATGGCACGCAGAGAGCGCAATTTGGCAACCTCTGAGACCGCACTCTCCACGCCGACCGGGCCAGGATCGAGGCGCAACAGGTTGAGTGGTAACTCTTCCTCCTCTTCTCCCTCCATGACGGGTTCAACTACGAGAAGAGCATCCAGGCGATCCTGCACTTCAGGGGCAAGGCGTGCCAAGATGATCGTATAGATCTGCGCTTCATACGAAAGCCTTCCGGTCTCAATCAGTGCTGCGATATCATCTGGAGCTTCGATCCCACGGGTGTGGCACTCAGCACGAATCAGCTCACGGAGATGCTCAGGATGATGT
>DAICZM010000028.1 GCA_027311145.1 Ktedonobacterales bacterium | reverse complement strand
AATTACATCTGCGAACAGAGCCATGCGATCTCAATACTATCACACAGGAATATGTACAAGAACAGAGAAAAACAGCACCTCGGCGGTCTATCGAACTTCGTATGCCGGATCAGCATATTATGGTATATGCTGATCCCGACCGTATTGCGCAGGTGATTACGAACTATTTGAGCAATGCCCTCAAATATTCGCCACCACACGCTCCTGTACTCGTCATACTGGAGACGGTGCAAGACGAAGAGCATGGGCATACAGTAGCACGTGTGCGGGTACAAGACGAAGGGCTGGGCCTACCCCCTGAAGAGCAGCAACGCGTCTGGGAAAGCTTTTATCAAGTGCGCGACGTGAAAGTGCAGAGCGGCTCTGGCGTCGGGCTGGGCTTGGGTCTGCATATTAGCCAAACAATTATCGAACGACACGGCGGCACAGTTGGTGTATACTCAGCAGAAAACAGTGGCTCAACGTTCTGGTTTACGTTGCCACTCATAGAAAAACCAGAAGAAGGAAATGCATAGCATGAATGCTCGTAAGTTGATTGCGCTCGGTGGCCTTGCAGTCGGGGCATGGGGGCTGGGCAAGGTGATCAATGGACTCTTGCCCACCTCATTTGATCTGACCACGTGGCATGGGAAGCAACCTACCACCTCCACTCCTGATGCTTCTACGCTTCCTGAGGTCACTATATCGTTTCTGCGCTGTGGAAGTATCACACTGCCCGAACTCATCGCCGTGCGTGGCTCTCTCTCGCTTGCGCCACGTGTCATCGCGCATAGCGCAGTACTTATTCGCCATCCCCAAGCAACTTTTTTGTATGATACGGGCCTCAGCAGCGATATTCAACTCTATTTAGCCGACCGCACGTTGTTCTTCCGCAAGACCCTGGGCAACTTCACCTTCGAGCAATCGCTAAGTGACCATCTGCTCCAACACAATCTCAAACGCACTGACCTTGCCTTCGCACTCCTTTCCCATCTCCACTGGGACCACGTCAGCGGTGTACCCGATCTGCCTGGTGTGCCGTTGCGTGTCAATCGCGTCGAGTATGAGGCAGCACACTATACGATCTTCGCACAACACGGTGGTTTGACGCGCCAACTGCTGGGCAACAATCCTATCGAATGCTTTGACTGCACTGGCCCTGCATACGAGAGTTTTCGCTCCAGCCTCGATCTCTTTGGTGACGGCTCGATCGTGCTGGTTCCATTGCCAGGGCATACCGCAGGCAATACGGGCATGTTTATTAATCGCTCCAACGGGCCGCGTATATTTCTGCTCGGTGATGCCGTCTGGGTCGCTGAAAACTATCTCATCCCTGCGACCATGCACCCCTTTATCTGGTCACGGGTCACCGGCGACGATGCAACAGCGCGCCAAACCTTGCTTGACCTGCACCATTTCGCCCTCGCGCATCCCGAAATTCCCATGATTGCCATGCACGATGCCCACTTACAAGATGCGTTTGCCGCCCTCTCTCCCGGCTTGAACGAGATCACAACCACTTAACCAAAAAACACCGTGCCCCGGCATGGCCTACCATCTCATCCGCATGCGGTTATCTCAGGCCGCTATAGACAGAATACGGTGGGCCAAGCCGAACACACACCATCAAACGAGGTTTTCGATAGTCACCGGCTCCATCGGCTCTGCTAGCGAAAAACCGAGGATTTTGGCATAGAAGTAAAGTTCGCTTTCAAGCGAGTGCTTAATATTAGCCCCGTTACGGAAGCCATGCCCCTCACCCTCATAGGCAACATAGGCAACAGGCAGCTTCTTGGCACGTAACACATTGACCATGCGCTCCGCTTGATCGGGCGGCACAACCTTGTCATCAAGCCCTTGAAAAAAGATGATCGGGCGCGCTAGCTGCTCAGCAGCATAGATCGGCGAACGTTGATGATAGAGATCGACACGCTGTGGATAAGGGCCGACCAGACCATTCAGATAGTGTGACTCAAACTTATGGGTATCGGTCGCCAGACCTTCAAGGTCGCTCACACCAAAGTAGCTGGCTCCCGTCTTGAAAACCGTGCGAAAGGTCAACACACCGAGCGTGGTATAGCCACCAGCACTCCCGCCTCTGATCGCCAGACGCTCACCGTCGACAAGCCCCTGTTTGACCAGATACAGCGCGCCATTTACGCAATCATCAATATCTACAATACCCCACTGGTCTTTGAGCCGATTGCGGTACGCTCGCCCATAACCCGTGCTACCACCATAGTTGACATCCAGCACTGCGATACCGCGACTGCTCCAGTATTGGATAGACAGGTTGAACGAACTAGAAGTTGATCCCGTTGGGCCGCCGTGACTCATCACAAGCAGCGGTGGACGCTCACCTTCTGGCGCAACAAAAGCCGGATTGCGCGGAGCGTAGTAATAGGCAAATGCAGTCAAGCCATTCTCGGTGGGAAATTCGATGCTTTCTGGTACAGAGAAATAGGCCGCATCAACCGTCACCATGCTGGATACTTTCAGGACAGCCGTCTGCTGCGTGTGAACATCGCATTGCACGATAGCAGCGGGAATCGTCGCTGATGCACCCAAAAACACAGCACGTTCTGGGGTAGCATGCACATCGCCGATACTGCTATAGGGCAACTGGCATGGCGTCAGTTCACCAGTGTTGGTATTCAGGTATGCAAGATGGTCACCATTCTCGCTATACCAGCAGATAAGCTGCGTATCAGAGACAAATGCATAGGTCGAGAGGCCAAAGACCCATTGCGGCATGCCAAACTCACTCTGACGCGGACACAGTGGCTCAAGCTGTCCCGCACGTACACGATACAGATTCCACCAGCCTGTGCGGTCAGAAATGAAGTGCAAAGTACCGTTGGGCGACCATTGCGGTTGAAAAATAGACTCCGTGAGGCCACCTGCGACGAGCGTGCTGCTACCCAGCGTGCCATCAGGCATCATCTCGCCCACCCAGAGTTCTGTGCCATCCCAGGGCATATTGGAATGATTCCAGGTCAACCATGCCAGCCGCGAGCCATCAGGGCTGAGACAGGGGGAAGCGTAGAAGTCATTGCCGGAGACCAGAACACGTCCACCATCGGGATTCTCTTCTGTCGAAAGACTCACCAGCGTGTTGATAGCCTCACGCGACGAAACGGTGTGATCTTCACGCACGCAAAGCAGTCGCTGAACGTGCGCATCAAAGATAAAATCGGCATAACGATAGGCTGCTTCAGGTGTGATCGCCACTGGCGCAGCACCTGCATCGATGCGATAAACGCGCTGATCGCTAAAATTGGCAAAATAGAGCGTGCCATTGTTCACCACATAGTCCCCACCCCCATATTCATGAACCTTTGTACGCGCATTGAAGGGCTGCGGAAGCAGGTCGGTAATCGCCCCATCGCTGCTATGACGGACAATCACACTACGCCCTTTCTCAGCTGGGCGCCCCTCTAGCCAATAGGTATCTGAACCATCCAGAGCAATCTGCCCCAATCTGATCGACCCTGAGATCATCAGATCAGTCGTAATGGGCGATTTCCAGGAGCCATACGGTGCTAATACTGGGTTGGTCATACGTGTTTTCTCTCTTACAAACTAGATGCACACAAAACGATGAGCAGATGGCATCATCGCCTTGATCGTCCTTTGATCTTTTGTGTATCATAACAAACTTATAGCCAAATTGCTATGCGGTGACACAACTCTCACCTATCAATAGGTCACCCTCACGATGACAAACGCTGTCCGGTATGCTATACTAACGCTCATAAAGGTACGCTTTCTTAAAAGAAGATGCATATAATCTGCATTTAAGGAGAGCATAGAAAATTTTTATGATACGCTGATGGATTTTGTAGCCGGGATGGATAGCATTTTTCATGGAAGCGCGACACCCTGCCCCGTCCTGTGAACTCAGCCAGCATGCGTGCAGCAACCGGAGTGATGGCCGATGAACATCAGCACTGGCGGACCGCATATTCTGCTTTTCGAACGCGATCAACAATTTACAACATTACTGGTAAGCGAATTTCAGCTCGCTGGCTATGAGTGCCATACCGCACGTACAGCCGTTGAGGTATTTGATGCTATTGCACGCTATCCTGTACAACTGGTACTGGTCAATATGGCTCAAGCGGCCGCGGCGCGCCGCGAATTCTGGGTGGCCCTCGACACCCAGCGGCGTGGGCGTGGCGTCCAGGTCCTGACGTTTCAATGCTTTAATCTCGCCGGCTATGGTCCTCATGATCCCGAAGACCGCGTCTACGCGACGGTTGAGATGCAAATTGATGGGATGGCAGGCCTGATGAATCTCGTCGAGGCCGTGCGTATCCGCGTCCCAGGGACAGCTAGCAATACCTCCCTACGGCTACCCAAGGCTGGTTCGCCAGTATCTGCGCCCATCGCCGGTCTCCCATCACAACCGACCCCACGCACTGGACAGACGACCGAGGTTGCGGCAACGCGCACAGGTACAATGCAATATGCCCCCTCACAGCCTGCCGCATATGCTCCCATACCCTCTACACCTGCTCTCCCACAATTCTCGCCCGTTTTACCACCATTACCCCAAAACAGCCCTACGTCTGATGCACCATCTTATACCGATAAAATTCGTGCCGTTCTCTATCCTAATCAACGCCAACGACAGACAACACAGAGTTCTTCAACGCTGCCAGTGCCAGATTTCGCAACACCCACCTACGATACACCACCACAGACCGTGTCACCGCCCTCTTCTGCTGAATCTACCCTGCAACGCATGGCCAATGGAGAGCGCGAAAGCGATGAAACGGGACTGGCTCAGCTCTCACGCATGGTACAAGAACATCGCAGCATTGCACAGCAGGAGGCCAATACAGCCTCGGCTTCCAGTATTTCATCACCACGTCCCACACCAAAAGATGAACCAATCAGCATACAGCCACTGCGTGCCTCTCCTATTCAAGACCTACCCGCCGAGCGCGGCGAACGCCCCAACAACCAACAGAGCGGGAACGAACAATATTATCAGGAAAGTACGTCGTATAGCACCACAAAGCAGGAGCCAGAAGCGATTGCCAGGCCGCCACTTGCTTCGATCAGCAATGCCCTGGCGGCGCACGCGCCAGCAGCGGAAGAAGTAACCAGCTTATCAGAACCAGTTGTACCCAAGAAGAGCGGGCAGCAGCCATCAATACCAGCAGCCAGTGAGGATGTGGCACACGAGTTGGCACAAGAAACACAACCACTTGCCGTTGCGGTCAAAGAGAGTAGCCTGCCAACACCAACAGTTTTCCCTGACACCAAGAGAATACCAGCAGAGGTGCAGCGTGTGCCGGAGAAAGAGACGCTGGTCAAAGAGATCAAAGATAGGGTGAGCGCATTTGAAGAAGTTGAGATGCCAACAACCCCCGAGTACCAGCCGGCGCAACCAACAGGCCTATCCACCGGTATACCAAGCAACGCCATTCTCGATATCGTACAAAGCCTGCCTCCTATGTCCGACCCCGCTCTACAGCAGCAGATCTTCAGCTGGCTGGCCACACGTACACTGGGGAGCGTCTTGTTAGAGGGCCATCTCGTGCCACAAAGCCGTTTAGAAGTTGCGCAAGGCATTCAGCGCATGTTACGTGGTGTGGATTTGAATTATCAATTAGGGGAAATCCTGCTCATGTTCAAACTACTGACTCCCGATCAGTTGCTCGCGGCCAGCCTGGTGAGCTATGGATTGATTTCAACCCAGCAGATTGCCGCACTTGGACGCATTCGCCAGGAGTTACACTCGATTGGCCTGGAATATGACCTGGAAAACCTGCTCATCCTCTTCAGAATTCTCACTCCTGAACAGCTACGCGAGGTGCGTTCAAGCTGGCAGGGCTAACACACGAAGGAGCTTGCTGGTGACAGAGAAACGCACAACATTAACAGCAGCGATTGCCAGTATCGCCGATGGCTCGGTTGTAGCCTTAGGTGGCAATACGTTACACCGCGCCCCCTGTGCGGCGGTTCACGAGTTGATTCGCCAGCAGAAACGCCATCTGGAGCTGGTCAAGACAGCAGGTGCATACGATGTCGATGTGCTAGTGGGAGCGGGCGTTGCGGATCGCGTCTCTGCTGGCTTTATTGGCTTTGAAAATGTCTTTGGCCTGGCACCACAGTATCGACAGGCAGCAGAGCAGGGGCGGCTCCAGGTCAAAGAACATGCGTGTTATACCATCATCACCGCCTTGCGTGCCGCTATTCAGGGTGTCTCCTTTTTGCCGATTGCCGGAATGTTGACCTCAGACTTAATGCAAGCCCGTGCCCTCAAGACGGTGCTTGATCCTTATACAGGTCAGGAGTACGCAGCCGTGCAGGCCATTCGCCCAGATGTCGCCATCATTCATGTACAAGAGGCCGATGCTGCGGGCAATGGACGCATCTATGGTTCCGTCTACGAAGATGACCTGATGGCTCGTGCCGCTCGCCGCGTGATCCTCACATGCGAACGCCTGCTTAGCGCAGAAGAGAGTACGCAGCATCCCGAATTAACCGTTATTCCTGGTATCCAGGTCAGTCACGTCATCGAAGTGCCGCAAGGGGCACATCCTTGTAGTTGCGGTGACCTCTATAGCTACGATTATGACTACCTCGCACGCTACATTGAGGCATGCAATAGCCCTGCGAGCTACCGTACCTGGCTCGATAAGTACGTCTTGGGGAAGGTGGCAACGCGATGACACAAGAAAGCCGCTCCACCGTGCCAGCGAGCGACACGCTCACGCCCGCTACGATGATGGTTGTTGCCATGGCACGCCTCTTGCGCGATGGTGAGCGCGTCTTTCACGGTGTCGCCTCGCCACTACCGATGATTGCGATCCTGCTCGCACAACGCTTGCACGCCCCCAACCTCGTCTATATCAATATCACAGGCGGCGTCAACCCACAGCCAGAGTCGCTCCCAGAAAGCACCGTAGACCCGCGTTTGCTGCATGGCTCGCATGTCATTTTGCGTCTAGCCGACATCTTTGACATGTCGGCACGCGGCGACCTGGACACCGCATTTCTCGGCGGCGTCCAGATCGATATACGCGGGCACATCAACATGAGCGTCATTGGCCCTTATGAGCGTCCTAAGGTGCGCTTACCCGGCGGCGCGGGCAGCGCAGCAATCCTGCCAACCGCGAAACGCACGCTGCTTTGGCGCACCAAACACGACCAGCGTACCTTCGTCGAAAAGCTCTCATTCGTCACCGCCAGCGGCAATGTTGATCGCGTCATCACACCACTCTGCGTCTTCGCCGCACGTGAGGGACGCTTACAGCTTGAAAGCATCCATCCCTACAGTTCAGCCGCAGAGGTCAGGCAACAGACAGGCTTTGCGGTCGAGACCGCGGGCGTGCCACTAACACCCGCTCCCACAGAACAAGAACTGACGGCACTGAACGTTGTTGACCCCGAACATGTGCGCTTGGTCGAGTTCAAGTGAACAGGGAGCGCCTGTAGGACACTCATATCACAGCGAGACTTCGTTCTGAGCATCTAGCTGGCGTTGCGTCTGAATGCGCCCCGCTGCCGTCGATCTGCGTCCAACGGCGGATACCAGCGTACCAGCAACCACCAGACCAAATGGGGGCATATTGTTATACACCGACTCGTACTGACCCGGAGCAATACGATAGGTTTCGTGCCAGATGCCAACATCCCCATTGCTGCCAATACTCTTGTTAAATGCAACCCAGGCAGGGAAATGCAGAGCATCTCTGCCGCTAGCATAGGCCGTAAGGTGTTCAAAAGAACGCCAATACTGAACGAGTGAGACATTTCGCAAACCAAAATGGATACGATAGCCTAATAATCCCATCTCTTTATGCTGAGCCAGCTCACTCAACATGCGTGGCATAGCTTGTGCAACTGGGAACCACTTGTTGATCTTCCATAGTTTGTTAATGCGCATGCCAATCAGAAACACAACGAAATCGCCCTCAATCTCGGCAGTCATTCTCTGCCTAATGATGTCTGCCATCTGAGCTATCCTTTCTTGAACGAGTAACGGTAAAAGAACGTCATCTAAAATTCAAACAATGTTCGGTAACGAGTAAAAAAAATTATGCACGCAGCATATTCTGGATCACTTCTTCAATGATCCGACGATTGAAGGTGTCGAAATCAGAATTCTGATGTTTGAAAAGAGTCAGGCGCAGCATTGCGATACCATGAAGCTGACTCCAAAGTTGATAGGCCATTTCCTCTAAGCCATAATTTGGCCGCACAATGAATACATGGGCGTCTATACCAGTTTGAATCAGGCGTTTGAGCGAACTATAGGCCGTGTTATAGTCAAGTTGTTCCAGGCTCACGTGAAATGCTGTCGTAGTAAACATGAGTCGATATTGCTCTGGATGTTGAGATGCAAACTCCAGATACGCAACTCCCGACTCGATCAGGCGTTGCGCTGGAGCGGTACTGGTTATTCTGAATTTGATCTGCTCGTTCAATCGCTCGAAGCCATCCTGGCAGAGGGCGTCGATGATCTCATCTTTACTACTGAAGTACTCATACAAGCCAGAAGGGCTATACTCGATACGGCTCGCAATCTCGCGCATAGAGAGTCCTTCCGCGCCATGCTCAGCAATGATCTCCTGAGCAGCATCCAGAATAGCCTGCTGCGTGCGGGCATGCCTTCGCTGGCGCGTAGTTTTTTCAGTCATAAGTCCTCTTTTCAGAACGGAGATTGCTTACCGAATGATGTACGGTTTAATTATACCGCGATGAGGAGAAGTTTGTCAAGAGGAACAGCCTATATAACCCAAAAACAGGGCGACCGCGCAGCACCTGACACATCTATTCGCGTTGGCCCACGCTGCGATCAATGCTGCCACCATTGTTGAGCAGAATGGCACGTGCGCGTGTTCTGCGACTAATATTATCGTCATCTGGGAAACGCAGCGCGACCACCGTGCGTGCGTCCACTGTGGCTTTCGGAGCGGGGCCACTGCGAGTGCGCAATTGCTCTTGTCCAATATTGCCGCGCACGGGGCCACGCCGCAGCAGGCCAACTATCGCGCCAAGCAGCAGGCCAAACAAGCCACCCTCGATCCCTGTTGTGGGATCAACGAGATGGAAGAATGTCAAGTGAAAAGCCAGCAAAATAAACGGAAGTGCAAAACCAATGCCGCCAAAAACAATGGCAAAGCCGACCGCTAACACCACGACCAGCAGGAGATTAGGGCCAGCCCGCCGCGTTTGCAGAAAAATCTCGTCGCGGTTAGCGTTCGGGCCATGATTGCGGTATTGCCCCTGTTTGACGGCATGCGCGGGCAGCTGAAAGACTTCTTCATCGCCAAAGCCTTCTTTGTGCAGTTTCGCCGCAGCTACCCCCGCCTTTGTCTCATCAGAAAACACCGCCAACAGGTCATAATCGGCGCGTTGCTGTTGCATAGAAATCGTTTATCCTCGTCTCTGATGGCTAAGAAAAACCAATGCAGTATGCTACTTTCTGACAGTATAGCAGGTCTCTCCATCTTTGACAAATCGAAGCAAGGTCGAACACAGCCAACACGCAGACGGGTCTGTGCAGGCATTTAGCTAGCATTTACAAAATGTAAAATGGCATCGGAAAGGATGCGCGGGCGTTGCAATTGGATATCATGCATCGTGTTTGGCATCCATAGCACCGTGCAGTGCGGAATAGTGCGTGCGACCTGGGCAGCAATATACCCTTTGGCAGCAGCAAATTCGCGAGGACTCTCCAAACGTTCCGGCGGCTCCTCGCCCACTTGTGGTTGATCGGCCGCCGGCACAAGTAAGACGGGGCAGGCCAATTTACTATAATACGACAGTGCGCGGTCTTCCCATAACGCTTCGCGGATGCGTCGCTGGTTTTCAGGGCGCAAACACTCTTGCAGGCGACCATCTGATAGCGTACAGACCGAACACAAGACGATCTGTTCAATTTGAGGCGACCAACAATCGCGCAGTTCGCGCCGCATGGCGTGAACATACGTCGCGTGTGAAGCATAGATTTCCTGTGGCTGGCGTTCGCGGATGAATAGCTCGCGTGTCATCCCAGGCCAGAGACGCGGCTCCATATGCGGGCAATCGACCAGAATAAGGTGACTGACGAGGGCAGGATGGCGAGCGGCCATCACCAAAGCCACGCGCGCTCCCCAACCATGCCCGACTAGCACAACTTTGCCCAGACCTAACTCCGCCATCGCCCCAATGATATCTTCTGCCATCGTTACCATATCATAGCCATTAGCAGGTTGCTCACTCTGCCCATGACCACGCTGATCAATGGCAATCACCTGATGATAAACACTCAGATCATTGGCAACGAGCCGCCACGTGTCAGCCGTCGCGCCAAAACCATGTAATAACACCAGTGGAATACTATCACTCAGATCACGAAACGCATCCGTCACAGCTTGCGGTGGTAAAGGTGCATCAGACGACTGACTATGCAGTTCGGGTGTCCATTCCAGATAATGTAAACGTACTGTTCCGGCATCTACAAAGGAACTGCGCGGATCGATCATTAGTATACCTCCAGAGATTTGACAGGATGGTTACTATTTTTATGTATGCACTCACTAGCGCGAAATCAGATACACACTTGCCACAATCAGCAATCCCCCCACAATCGTCATAGGAGAAAGCTGCTCATGTAAGATGACAATCGCCAGTACTGTCCCCAATAAAGGTTGAATAAAAAGCGTTGAAGCGGCAGCGGATCCGTCCACATTCGCCAGGCCTTGAAACCAGGCCAAGTATGCAATAACAGTAGACATGACGGCTAACCAGCCAATACCTAGCCAGCCCAACAGGCTCAGCGGATGCCAGCCCAGCGCGATGAATTGCCAGCTTGCGAGCGGAATCCAGAAAACCATGCTTCCAGTGATAGCCGCCGACGTCACAAGCAATGGCGAATGTTTGACCAGCAGTGCTTTGCCCCGTACAGTATAAAACGCCTCAAAGGTTAATGCCAATACCACCAGCACATCCCCAAGTATACGCAGCGCACCACCCCCAGCAGGGATATTTGGCACAATGCTGCGCTCGATAATCAAATAGACGCCACCAAAACCCAGTAACAAAGCCAACATGGTGAGCAATTTGAAACGCTCACGTAAGAGTAGCCAGGAGAGAGTCGCCGTGAAGATCGACTCACTTGTAATCAGCAGGGCAACATCCGAAGCCGTTGTGAGAGAAAGACCTTCATATTCGAACACCTTATTGATGACAAAGCCAACAACAGCCAGCAATGCCAGTTGCGGCAGATCACGCCAGGTTAGCTTGAACCTTGTACGCTGCATGAAGAGCAACGGTAACAGCAGCAGCGTAGCCGTTCCCATACGCAACGCATTCATCATAATGACGGATGTCTCGCGCAAAACAATTTTCGCGGCAACATAACTGCTGGCCCAAGCGATATTTGCCAGAATGAGCAAGAACCAGGAGAACGAACGGCGTGAGCGGCGTGACGATGCAGGCACGTTTACAGGTGACGATGTTGGCGTGGTGACACTTTCTGAAGGCAAAACAACAGCTCCTTATACTGGGTCGTGGCATACAAGGTTTGCGTGACACAGCGGTCTGTGTCACCCTGTATTGTATCTCATAAGGAGGTCAACGGGAAAATAGCAGCAATGCTGATATGCTGATTGTGATATTGCTTCATACAAGAAACTCATGGTACATTTATAAATATATCTATGCACGTATAAGTATTTATTGCTTGTCTAGACGATAGGTAAAGCAGGGCAAATGGGCAACGTCAGCCTAGACATAGCCCGGTATCTAGCGTTTAGTCCTAGAGAAGAGTGCTTATGTTGCAGAGATAAAAAAATAGGAATATGCTAATGCAAGAGACAAGATCATCAAAATGTGGTACACTTTATTACAGTGAAAAATAGTTCCATGCGCTACCTCACACGGAGGGAACCAGACTCATTGGTAAGGTAAAAGATACAGGCCAGGAGGAAGAGAGGAAACATGCCAAAAGATCGTTCGGAACACAGACTCTATCGAAAGAGTCCTGGACGACAATATGGGTATGACTATGACCCGTTGCACAGCCGTGACGGACACAGTCAGAGTGGGAATAGTGATTATGAAGGGCAAGATGGGCGTGGGCCTGCGCGTGGAACCACGACAGGCAGAAATAGTGCGCCGCTTGCCCAGCGTCCAGATCTGCGTCGCACACGCCAACTCCTGCGCCAGAATATTATTGCCAGCAAGGGTCACACTGGCGTTGAAGAGGAGGGCGTCCAGGCATTCTACGACGAGGCGCAGATTGAGTATCCGTCCCAACGTCCCCTCCCCAACAATGACCCGCGTGAACAACGCCGCACCCCAACCCAAAGCAGACGCCAAATGTCACCCTACCTGCCTCCTCATGTTCCCTCAACACGCCAATTGATGGACGAGACAGACGCTGATGCCCAAGCAGATGAAGCCGAAGCAGCCTGGCAGGAGTTTGAAGATACCGACCCAGACGCGGGTTACGAAGACCCACTCGATGCGCGTCTCAGCTATCTCGAGGCTACTCCGCGGATGGCAACGCGCCCTAGTCAGCGTCCCCCAAGCCCCTCACGCCGCAGCGTTCGCCCAGTCGAGCCAGAATACGAGGACGAGGACGAGGCGGACTATGAAGATGAGCCGCCAGTACGGCGCAAGCAGGGCAAGAAAAAGGTCTCGCGCCGTGGCTTTCTGCTTGGAGCCGGCCTGCTCGCCGCCAGCGGTGCAGGCATCGCCGCCTATGAACTCGGCCCCAAGATTCCACAACTTGCCAGTGATGTCAGCACCAATATCGAGCATCAATTACAAGATGCCTTTAATCGTGGCGTGGCGCAAGGGGCAAACGCGGTCCGCCAAGAGTTCGTGACCACACTGGAAAATCTGGAAGGCTTCTCGCTGGATGGAGCTATCGCGGCGGCCCGTCTAACACGTGTAGCCTACGACACCTTCGTCTCGCCAGTTATCAAATTTGGGGCGACCGTTGCCACCGATTTTCTCACCTCGATGGATCGGGCCTTTATCACTGCACGCGGATGGCTGAGCAATATCGGACAGGATAATAACACGCTGGCCGCCATTCAAAGTGTTCTAGGCACATGGGTCACCCAAGTCTCTAATATGCCCGAACAACTCAATGCCATCACCGATGCCGACCTGGATGGAGCGCAGGCTTACCTGCACGCTTTACAACTCAAAATCGCTGCCGAGAAGGCGAAGCTCGCAACCACGAAAGGGCAGCAGTCCACGCCAACCCCTACCACAACAGGCACACCTACATCAACTGGCACGCCAACCCATTAATAGCGGGACGGGCATGCATGCATCGTTTGCATGCATGCCCAGCACGCACCGCACCATTTACAATATCATCACCGCATCGCTCCCTACGGGCCAAGCAGTTCATCTAAGCTCTGCAACACCTGCTCCACCCTGAGGGCTGACAGGTCGGGGGCATGCAGCACGCGCACGGCAGGACCAACAGGCCGCCAGAGCATCGGGTCACTAGGACCAAAGAGTGCCAGCGTAGGCAGAGCGAGCAGAGCTGCCAGATGCGTCACGCCCGCGTCATTGCCTAGATAACCTCGACAGGCATACAAGCGGGTAGCAAGTTCGAGCAACGGAATATTTTGCACGATGGTCAGCAGATCGGGACGCGGTGGCTCAGGCAAGAGGCGGAGCAGGTGTGTCAAGCGGTCGCGCTCGGCTGGTCCTGCCAGTAAAAGAATGGCACGCTCACGCTGCCAGAGATGGACGATAAGCTCAGCGAAGGATGCAACAGGCCAGCATTTAGCAGCACCGCCGCTCCCGGGATGAAGAGCTAATGGAGCATTATGATCAGTGCGCTGGACTTCCGGCACAATGGGTGAGCGCGTGACCTCAAGAGGCTGGGGCAGATGTAGCGTCTGAGCCAGATAAGCGGTGATATGTATGCCTGTGCCGGCAAGCGGGCGGCCAGGAGTGACGACAACCCGTCCACGGGAAAGAGCGCGCAGGTTACGTTCTACGAGGCCATCCACGTCACGTAGCCAGCAGACGATGAGGTCGGTTGCTGGCAGGCATGCCAGCAGGAACGGCGCACGAATGCCCTGCACGGAGAAGAGATCGCTCCATAGAGGGTCCTCATAGTCATACACGGCGTCTGCAATACCCCAGGCACGAGCCAATGGCAGCACAGCAGCATTGCCTACCAACGTAATATGGACCGGTTGATACATAGTGCGCAGCGCGTGTAAAACAGGCAAGCACACCAGCGTATCGCCCAGCGCACCTGGACGTATAATCAAGAGACGCATCAGCTACTTCTTCGCTAGCGAGAGAATTTCGATAACGACAACCGCACCAAAAATTGTAATGCCCATGAAGATATTCCAGCTATGGAGGGCACGCAACAACAGATTGAGCGCCACGGCCAGTGAGAAGAGAATACTTTGGCGCAGGGCCTGCCGCACAGAGGCGCGATACTGATAGCGCGTTAACACACGCGCTGCTACGCCATAGGCCAACGGGGTCATCGTAAACGTAATAGCGACGATGAGCAGCAAGAAAAAGACCACAAAAGCCGCAATGTTCTGTGGAGCAACATTATGTGTGAAGAGCGCAAGGCCAGCCCATGCCAGCAGGGCAATGCCACTCGAAAAAAGCAATGATGTGCGTACTGTCATATGTTCTCCCTTTGCTTATTTGAGCAGGTTAAAGCCCTTATTCGTGCCACTAAGGGGAGCTTCACCGCGTTTGCGGCTCTCTTGGGCATCCTTACTGAAATAGTGCTGCCACATATCTGGGGCATCTTTACTCTCGCCACCATGTTTGGTGATGCGCGTGCGCACACGGCAGATGACGGGCGTATTGACACTTGCCCCCGCCACAATGACCTGGCCTTTGGAGAGCGCGGGCAGATTTTCGAGCAGGTCGCGTCCAACACCCTCGATAGCGGCAGCCACACTTTTCTGGTCAATCTCGTTCACGATGCGCATGATACACTGCGTCTGACACTGGCTTAGCACGTCGGCATCCAGTTTGCCGGGTCGCTGGCTAATGAGGCCGACACCAATGCCAAACTTACGCCCTTCCGCTAAGACCTGCTTGAGAATGCCCGTCGAAACAACCTCAGCCCCGCCCGGGGCAAAGTGATGTGCCTCTTCCAATTGTACAAAAACCGGATAGGGCAGGTAGGACTCGCCGGAATGAACTTTGCCTCGCTCGGTATCCATGCGTGCCTTGTAGAGACGACGCAGGAGCGTGGCGACAATCACCTGCTGGTCGCGCTCATCGATCTCGTTGAGTTGCAAGACGGTACATTGGCCCGGTCGAAAAATTTCGATCAGGTCGAGGTGCTGCGTGTCATCAAAAGTAAAGCTATTCTCGAAACGCTGGGCAAGACGCCACTCCAGGGCGCGCACCGTTGTGGAGTCATCGGCCCCATCGTCATCATCGCTCTTCTGCTTTGCCACATCGTTGACAGCCTTTTTCAGGTCTGCCAGACCCCAGAGCGGCTTATGCTTGTTTTCCTGCACTTTGCGCAGGGCACGCCCCAGCAGATATTGCTGCTTTTCCGTCATCTCCGTGAGTAATTGACGCATATCGCCCATGTTGAGCGAAGAGAGGCGCACCTTGACCTGCTCTGGCTTGTAGATACGCACCTGGGCACGATAGCCACTGCCGTGTCCGTCACCTGGCTCAGAGAATTGAGGGAAATTGGGAAGCTGTTCGAGCGTGCTATATTCGCCATGTGGGTCGATAATCAGCACGCACGCTTTGTTGTGCGGCTGCATCAGTTCCTCGATCAGCACGCTTGCCAGATAACTTTTGCCAGCCCCCGTGCTGGCGATGATAGCAAGGTGCGTGCTGACAATATCCTTGACGGAGAGGACCACGGGCACTGCCCCGGGAGCGCGCGTCAGCAGTGAGCCAATGGTTGCCGAGCCGGGCTGTTTCTCTTTTTTACGGCTGAGAATATTGGTCAGCATGGCATCATCAGCCAGAAAGATTTTCTTGCCCGACTGCGGCGGAATCCAGGGATTAATGAACGATTCGGTCGTATGGTCATAATACCCCATGATCGCGACATGCATCTCGAAGAGATCATTGACCCGTGCATCATAGCCGACCATTGCCGCAACCTGCGCGGGCGAAATTTCCGGTTCCCCCAGAAAGGTATCGGGGTAGAGCTGTAAGGGAACACGCTTGAGGATGCGCCCCAGCACGCGACGCGGGGTAATGCCATTCTGTCCGATCTGCTCCGCATCACCCAGCTCGTAATACACGTATTCACCGTTTTTCAGCCGCTGCTCTTCATCACGAGAGACAAACGTATATTCATGCGTGGTCTCGCCCGGTCCTTTGGTGATACCAACTGCGTTACGCGCAAATGGCGGGGGCGGCAAGAGTGTCTGATCAAACATAGCGCATCACCTTTCTTATCCTGCGGTTTCCACTTTGAGACGCCACGCGAAATTGCGCTTGACAATGGAGAGCAGGGCAAGATGCTGGGGAAAGAGGAGTTCAAGCTGTTCAATGATACGAAGCGTAACCATCGGTAACAGGCTATTGCGCTGCGCGATGATATGAGGTAGATAGCCCATATGCAGATAAGGGCGCGTGTTGTCCGGCCCGCTCACATCACTAAAGAAGTGGAAGGCTAACACATCCTCGTCGCTCATCGTCTCTATCACGCTCTCCAATTCAAGCGAGAGGAGTGGGACACCGTGAGTGACCGTGCAAAGATTGGCCTGACTGGCGGAGCGAATGCGCATCTCCATCATGCCAAGCACCATGATATGCACTAACACAGCTTTCTCTGCGATATAGTCGGGCGAAAATATCTCCACCTGTGCCTCATTCGAGAGACGTGGCCCTAGCACTCCGTAGGCAGGATTTTGCAAAATGGTGTCGTAAATGACACCAATGACATACGTCGTTGCTTCCTGCTTGGCTGCAACATGGTCATCGCTCTGGCGCGTGCGCATAGCGACACGCACAAAACGTCCAAAGGAATAGTCTTCCGGCTTAGGGTCAACTTCCATCTCGTGCGGGGCATAAATATGACAAATATACTGAATATGCGATTCCGACTTAACAATCTTCCCGATCAACATGCGGTGTCACGCTCCCTGCCTGCTCTTATTTTGCATTCGCGCTTGAAAAGCTATCTTCCTTTATTAGAACAGATGACTAAGGCAATTATAACACAGTCTGATCGTTTTGCGCCGTTTTCGCAGCAGCACAGAGTGTTGTCAGACGTCATCGTAACCCTGTACATGAGACCCACGAGGGGTGTCATACACAAGCGGTGGCTCGCCGACAGCGGGAAAAACTCATGCCCCTGCACTGGCTCCGACGACAAAGGCATCAATCTGCTTGAGCTTGCCACGCCAGTAGGGCAATTTAACTTTATGGCCTGCACTCATGATCGTGACATCGCGTAAGTGGGCATAACGAAAGAGCGTGGGCAGGCCTTCTGGGCCAATCTCTGGCTGCTCAGGCGACGGGATTAGAGCGCGATAGTATTCATGCAGGAAATCGGCGGTTTCCGGTTCCTGCTGGCGATAGAGGTCCTCGTGCAGGTCAATATAAAATTGCGCGTAGGCACGTGTACTCACCATCGTACCGAAGACGAGCAGGCCATGCATCTGTAGCATGATTTCAATCTCGATCCCTTGTTGTTCAACCAGACGCGCCCACGCCTGAAGGGCAACATCTTGCTCCGCATATTCGGAGAGCCAGAGGTGACGACGCTCAACGCGGGTGATCGGGCGAAACGCACTCTCCGCGTTGCTCGCCTCTTGTGACAGTTGTTCTTCATCTTGTGTCATGCAATTACCGCTCCACTCTGTTGGTATATCTGGCTGTATTAAAGCACAAAGTCAGCCTATCGCGCCACGCGAGTTCTCAAACAATCGGTGGCCCCGGCGGGATGATCGGTGGCCCCGGCGGAATGATCGGCGGCCCCGGCGGGATGATCGGCGGCCCCGGCGGCTGTATACAGCCATCACCCGTGCAACCCGTTGGGGGCTGGGCGGGCGGTTGGTAGAAGCCTTGAATGGTGGGTAGCGTGCCATCAATAAACCAGTCAGTCACAGTCGGCTCACCAGCATGAGGGGCGAGGCCAGTTAAAGCCGAAACGGTTCCAGCATGGACATTGCCCGGTTTGACAAAATCTGAAGGGGGATAGTGATATAAGTTTGAGGCATACTCCATCACATCATGCCAGATGGGGCCAGCACCCGTGATACCAATCACATTGTTCATGATGCTATTATCGCTATTGCCAGCCCAGACACCAACGGCGAGATAGGGCGTATAGCCGAGGGTCCAATTATCACGGAAACTATCGGTTGTGCCAGTTTTTGCGGCTGCGGGGCGGTCCAACTCTAACGGGTTGCCTGGCCCAAATTCGTGATAGCGCGCAGTTTTATCGGAGAGGATGCTATCAATCAGATAGGAGACATCGGCTCCGAGGGCACGCACGCCATGCGGATGCGTCGGGTCATAGGTGTAGAGCGGGTGGTCCTGATTATTGGTGATCTCCAAGATCGAAACTGGTGGGACACGCACGCCCTGATTAGCAAAAGTCGCGTAAGCTCCCGTCAGATGTAGAAGCGAGACCTCGCTTGAGCCAATCGCCATGGAGGGTCCGAGATCGGTCAGTGGTCTGCTGGCAACCTCGCTGAGACCGAGGCGCGCCGCCATATTCAAGACATTAGGAATGCCAGTGAACTCGATAGTGTCGATGGCAGGAATATTAAACGAGTTCGCCACCGCAGTGCGAATGGTCATCGGATAGCCCGTATGGAATTTGCCATCGTAGTTCTGTGGCGAATAGTAGGGCGGCTGCAAATTGCCTGGATAATATGTTTTATGATCGGGCACAATCATCGCCGGATACCAGCCCATTTCAAATGCGGTGGAATAGACAACCGGCTTAAACGAGGAACCCGGTTGGCGTAGAGCAAGAGCGGCATTAAACTGACCCTGCATCTGTGGCGTGTTCTGGTTGTAACTTGCGCTCCCATCCATTGCCAAAAGCTCACCCGTAGAGGGTGACATCACAATAACAGCCGCATCGTTAACATTGTTGGTCAC
>DAICZM010000289.1:2878-6204 GCA_027311145.1 Ktedonobacterales bacterium | reverse complement strand
CACGTCATATCATCTGATATCATGTAGTGACACCCCTTGTGGGTGTCATGGATAGGTATGCAATCACGTTTGACAGAACACTACATCTCTTACCAGAATAATTCGTTCAAACCCATCACACCCGTTATCCAGAACATATGTTAACGTCCATAAGCGGTTCCCAGTGGTTAGTCACGCTCGCCAGAGGAAGAGAGGAAGGTTTCCAGGGCATCTGTGTACTCGAAGAGTTCTTCTGCCTTGAAGAAACGCTCCACCTCGGCCTTTGCCGTCTCCAGTGAGTCGGAGCAGTGGATCAAGTTAGTCTGCACGCTCAGCGCAAAGTCGCCGCGAATCGTGCCAGGTGCTGCTTCACGCGCTTTGGTGATGCCCGTCAGCAAGCGCACGGTATTGACAGAGTCGATGCCCTCCCAGCAGCAAGCAACGACAGGCGTGCGCTGCATGAACGAGCGAATCTCTGGGTAGAACCCGCGTCCCACGAGGTGACTGTAGTGAGTATCTAGCAGATCACTGGAGAGTTGCATCATCTTTATGCCAACCAGCTTGAGACCTTTGCGCTCAAGCCGAGAAATAATTTCGCCGACCAGATCGCGCTGAACCGCATCTGGCTTTAACAAGACAAGTGTACGTTCCATGGTAATACTCTTCTCGCTTTCAAAACATGCATATTGGCGTGAAGCAGATGATGCCTCACGCCATTGTTGTTCCTGTCAGGAATTAATAGCTTGCCACAAACTGCATGAGTTGGCGGCAGGCTTTCTTCATCTCAATACGGACGCGCCCCAGGTTAGAAGTTGCATCGCGGGTCGTCACCACGAGTATCATATCACCTGCTTCTTCCATCTGGATAGTTCCCGTCTTCGTCTCGATAATAATATGGCGCACCTCACCATTTTTGATCTGTGAGGTATAGTTTGTGATCGAGCCAAAAGCCGCAGCCGACATGGCTCCAATCACATCCTCGTCTTCGCTATGCAACATGCCTGAGATAATCAGACCATCACGCCCGACCACGACCGCACCAGTGATCTCGCTCAATTCAGTCAACCGTTGCAGAATCGTTTCCACAAACGCGCTCCTTTTCTCGTTCTATGCACTCTTCGCTAGCCACGCGCCTTCTTCGCCATTGTCAGGGCCTTATTATATGCCTCCATCGCCTGAAGGTATTCGCCCTGACGCATGTAGGCATCGCCCAACACGCGATAGCCCGCCGAGTATTTAGGAGCTAATTTGAGCAAGGCACGCACATTGCTTACGACCTCGCCTAGCAGTTCGGGCGCACTGCGAATAATGAAGCGATATTCCTGCATTGCCTCATCATAATCACCAACAAGCTGATGCTGATAGCCGCGCAACAAACGATCTTGATAGTTCACTTGTACGCTTTCTTGCCGTCCCAGGCTCACCTGTCCTCGACCGACGAGAGCATTGAGGTCCACTTGTGCTGCTACTGGGGCTGAAGGCGCGCGTTATGACTGTTGCATTGCCTGCAAGCGAATAGCAGGGCGTTTCATCGTCGTCTCTAACTCGTTATCGAGTAGAGCATCACCCCGTGCAACCGGAGCTTTGGATGCCTCGACGGGTGCTTGATAGACAGGTGCGGGGATCGAACTTGCGCGTACAGATTGAACAGGTCGCTCACTCTCGACGCGGACCACCGGCACAACAGGCACTGCCTTTACCGTCGGCAGAGACGCTGGCACGGCCAGAGGGGTAACAGGCACCGAAGCCGCCACGTGCGTCAATGGCTCGACAGGAGTTTCCACCCACTGCGGCACAGCACGCACAGGCTCCGGTCCAGATGGTGGTTGCGTGGCTCCTTGTGCAGGGGGTGTGAGCGGCCCGAATTGTGCCAGCGCAGATGAAAGCATCACACTAGACTCCTGCTCCTGCGGTGCTTCCACCGGCAAGGACTGTTCATTGGGCGACACAGCTTCCACCTCTGGCACATCATCCTGCGATTGGGCAATCGCGGAAAGCGTATTTGGTTCCAGCGGCACAAAACCCCGCGAGAGCAAATTCATTTCCAGGCTTTCCAGCGTTGTCAGCAGGTTTTGTTCCGCAGGGGCTGCTACTTCTTGTGGTTGCGCTCCCCACCCACGTTCTGCATCCATTGAGAGCATTGCAGTCCAGGATGGATAGGCTTCTTGTTCTACTGGCTGCCATGCGCGTATACCCACTTCAGACTCTACCGGCACGATAGGGATGATGGCTTCAGCCTCTGCTGGCTCTTCTGCAACAGGGTGTTCTTGTTGAAGTCGCGTCCAGGAACTCATAGCTGCATCTAAGGCACTATTGTGTGCCTCAGCCTCCGTAGCAGCCGGTTCTTGCTGCGCGGCATCCCAAACATCCATATGCGACGATGGCTCAGCCAACGGTGTTGGCGCACTAAATGTCCAGGATTGCATGCTTTGTGACCAGAAATCATCCGGTGTCGCACGTGGAGGAGCTGAAACCACATCAGCAACAGGAGGAGCTGAAACCTCTAATGCGGCTAGTTGCGCAGGTGATTCAGCAGATACCTCTTCCTCCATACTCGTTGCCCCCAGCGACTTAAGCCATTCGGGACCAAAGAAAAGTGGCTCATCATCGTCTTGCACAGCAGCAGCAGGTAACGACTCTTCCGGCAACTTCATCGGCTCACCCTTGGGCAGAGGAGCCGGAATAGGGGCAGAGGGAACTGGACTAACAGGCACTTTAGGCGGATCTTGCGTTAGACCAGACCAACTGGCCGAGCCACTAGGCGCAACCGGTGACTCGTTTTGCGTCAACATGCTCAGCCAGGATGGAGCCGAGGCCATCTCATCTTCACGCACACTTGCCGTCCAGGCATGCTCTTCCGCGCCCGTACTGCCCGCACTACTCACAGCAGTCTGGGATGAACGAGGCAAGCCCGGGTCGTAAGCCGATGGCACACCAGGAGAGAGCATGGCATCCTGTGTAGCATGTTGGAACTCTTCTAATTGCTTATGCCAGGCGTCCTGCGCGTTCGGATCGCCCACCGTCTCCCATTCCCAGGCATCTGCAAAACTCGTGTTAGAAGCAGGAGCGGCGGCTGGCACGGAAGCGACTGGTGTGCTTTGCGACGGCTCCACGATGCTCCAGGGATTTTCCAGGTTAGCACTGCCAGCCCAGGCAGCCATTGGCGACAAGGGAATATCTTGCAGCGGTTGCCGATCTTGTGGCGGGTGCGTTACATCGTCCATATAATCCCATGAGTTAGAGTCGCGCCACGCTCCCGACGAGACAGCGGCAACCACAGCCTCTGCTTGAGCGGCAGTCGGCGGCGTTTCTCTCATCTCTGGCAAAGCTATTTCCTGATCTTCAAC
>DAICZM010000289.1:0-2868 GCA_027311145.1 Ktedonobacterales bacterium | reverse complement strand
TTTTGATGAGTTGAAAGAGGGGATACGCAGGCTGGCTTGCCATGACATCAGCAAACAACTCACGGGCCATTGCGAGTTCTGGGTCTAACACCTCAGCACGTTGCAACAACTCTTGCGCTTCCGTCTTATTCCTGGGAACGATGACAAAGGCGAGTAACAGTAAGGCCTTCTCGCAGCCGGGCACATCTTGCAAAAGCTGGCGTGCAATCTGCTCAACTTTGCCGTAGATGCCCTCGCGCCAGTAGGTCTCCAGAAGACCGGTGCGCGCATCAAGACGATCAGGGCTTATGCTCAATACGGTCTCCCACTCTTGAATAGCTTGGGAGAGAAGATCACCACGCATATAGAGACGCGCCAGACCGGCACGCGAGAGCATAAAACCAGGCTGCCCAATCTTCGCGCTCAGCTGATTAAAATCCTGGCGAATCTGGCTATTACCCCGACTCAGCTCATAGGCCTGCTGATAGCAATCGAGCGCAGTATCAAAATCAGACATGCGCTCACAGACGAGAGCGCGATGACAATAAGCCAGCTCATTCTCTGGGTCGTTAGTTAAAACCCAATCAAAGAATTGCTGCGCATCCTCCAGGCGATTTTGCGCCAGATACACTTCACCAAGCAGGCATTGCGCTTCCAGAGCCTCTGGAAATTGCGTCAGAATATGCTCACAGCGAGCAAGCGCATCATCTACGCGGCCTGCTGTAATCGCATCTTCGGTTTCCTGCAAATAGTTACGCAGTGTCGTTTGTGCCATAAAACCAGGTCTCCTCTTCCTGCTCTACGCGCTGGTCAGCAGCTTGCCCAAGTGGCCTGCTCGCCGGGTATCATCAGGGCCAATAATCGCCAGACGACGCCACGCCGGCGTGAAACAGATTTGGGCCACACGCTGAATATCCTCTGCAGTAACAGCATCAACAAGCGCAAGCATTTCATCCACCTCGCGCACATGATTGCGCAAGCTCTCCTGACTCCCCAGCCAGGAAGCCACTTGCTGCGTCCCTTCCAGGCCAAGCAGAATACTACCACGAACATATGCTTTTGTTCGGTCGAGTTCTTCTTTCGATACCGCTATATCACATAAACGTTGTAGCTCTGTAATTATTGCTTGTATCGTCTCTTCGGTCCGCGAAGGGTCTACCCCCGCCCCCACCACAAAATTGCCAGTCTCTGCATAGCTATTAAAATAACTGCCAATATCATATGCCAGCCCCCTCTCTTCACGAATCGTCTGGAAGAGACGCGAACTCATCCCCTCACCTAAAATCGTATTAATCAGCATAAACGGATAATATTCCGGCGAGGTATACGAAATACCAAGCGTTGCCAGACAAATATTTGCCTGTTCCGTCTCCTTTTTAATCATCTTCACAGGCAATGTATGCTGCGGCGGTAAACTCTCATGCCACGTCGGAAAACTGCGCGCTTGCCAGCCGTGAAACAACTCTTCCACTCTCCGCACAATCGCTTTCGGCTCAATATTGCCTGCTACGCTGATGACCAGCGCGTTTGGGCGATAATACGTTGCCAGATAGTCCAACATCTGCTCACGTCGCAGACTCGCAACTGTCGCCATCGTCCCCGCATCATCTCTCCCCAATGGCAAATTGGGCCACATCACCTCATCAATGAGCAAGCCCGACCACTCCTGCGGATCATCCTGGGTCGCACTTAACTCTTCAAGAATAACACTGCGCTCTTTCTCAATCTCGACCGCATCAAACAAAGGGTGTTGTACCATATCAGCTAGCACACCCATCACCTCACCCACATATTCACCAGGCACACGCGCCGTATAGCTGGTCAATTCTTTTCCCGTGCTGGCATTAAATGTGCCTCCCACTCCTTCCACCGCCTCTGACAGCAAACGTGCTGTCGCATACCGCTGCGAACCCTTAAACAGCATATGTTCTATAAAGTGGGAAACACCTGCTATCCGCTCCTGCTCATAGCGTGAACCAACCGTAAAAAAGAAAGCCATACTGGCCGAACGCATGCCAGGCATTGGGGCAAGAAGCAGACGCAACCCATTATGTAGCGTTATTCGCTCGTAATTCATTCGTTTTTTCGCGCACGCCCTCACCAGACGTCTCGTGTCAGGATCAGGGCGCGCAACTACTCCTCAGTTTCAGGCAGCTCGTTCGTGATACGCGAGATTGAGCTTCACTGTGTTCTATATACAAACGTCCAATACGCTTTGCATTATTATAGACGTTTTACTGCCATGTCACAACAGAACAGAAGAAAAATAGGACGAATAGTAGCCCTTTTGGGTAGGTATAAGTAAGGACCGGTAGAGTGCGTCCGCCATTCCCATGCGCCAACAATGTCCATTTTTCTGTGGCACGGTAGGCATCTGATGGCAACCGTGTTCTTCTGGCACGGTGGACACGCTCTATCGGTCCTTACGGGTAATCCATGTATTGCGATTAGAACAAACCGAGGTCATTTGCTAGGTTGCCCAATTCCCCTAGCGGGCCTTCCTCACGACGACGATGATGCCCATAGCCACCATAACCCATGTCGCCCTCTACGTGTCGCTCAACACCGTTCTCTACACCATGCAGCAGCATCTCGCCACCTAGCACAGCCGCCGCACCACCCAGCGCACCCATGACCATTTTGCCGTTATTGCCCTGCAAGAAGCCACCAATACCGCCCTGTTGCCCCTGCATAGGCATATTTGCGGGCGTCGGTACGATGTTTCCCAGAGCAGTATGGCAACTTACACAGGCAGGAGTTCCCACCGGAGCCATGGCCTGACAAACAGGGCAACGCAATACCATCGGCCCTTGCGCATAACCGGCCTGTTGTGGATATTGACCCTGTGGATACTGACCCTGCGGATATTGACCCTGCGGATATTGACCC
>DAICZM010000288.1:2867-6231 GCA_027311145.1 Ktedonobacterales bacterium | reverse complement strand
ATATTTTTGTGACGTTGGTTACAGCAGCCGTTGCGAGTGTATCGTCAGAAATAACGATGACACAGGCGCAACAGCACGCTCTTCGTACATATCTACTGATCTTGCTTGATTGCTACTGGCCGTTTCGCTATCCCTATTCATCACTTACGTGGGCGGTCTTTCCAGCAGAAGATGTGTTTGTGCCATTGGCGATGTTACTCACGCACCCACAAGCCACCGACGAGATACGCGAATTGCTCGTAACGTTTTTTGCGCAACTGCCGACCTTAGAACATCCGATGCTTCTTGCTTGCCTCACATCTGTGGTGCAAGCATGGCAAGGGTCTCCACACGCGGGCGTGCGCCAGAGCGTGACAAAAATCCGTGCCCGTCTAGAGCAGCAACGCTAACGATAGTAGATGCAAGTGTTAGAGTGCGGTTGCGTGCTGCGTTGTTTTATGTTGCTGGTTGCGTCCAGTAATTTGTATCCAGAAGAAAGCCAACAAAATCGGTAGAGGGATCAGGCCGATCAGCCAACCTAGCCAGGTAGGGATGGCTGGTGGGCCAGCCACTACAATAGGGATATTGCCTGTAACTGTTCCAGCCGCGCCGTTTATCGTAATGGCAAGGAACCAGTTCCCACGGACCGAAGGCGTGGTTACCAGATCAAGGATGTGCGGGTTATCACTGTCCGGTGTTGCCTGTACAGCTACAATGTTGCTGTCTGTGCCAGGAGCGGGTTTGAGCATGATGTGTGAAAATTGCATCTGCTGGCCGCTGGTGGCTGCTCCAATGGTCATGTTTGTGCTTTGTGCGACACGTGGCAGACTATAAAAGCTGAGTAACACACGATAGGGACCAACTTGTGCGATTTGTGTTGCCAGTGGGGAGGCACCGCCCGCAGTGAGCAGTAGCAGAAGGGGTATAAGCAGTAAAGAAGAGAGTGCAAGTGATTTCAGACGCGCTTGGCGTAAAAAGAGTATGAGAAAAGCTTCCATACATATATCCTTTTGTTAAAACCGGTTAACACATGTCTATTGTCCCTTAAGATGTATCTACTGTCAAGCCCCGGGTTCATTGTTGTTGACTTTGAAATGGCACGATGCGAGTGTTATGATCTATGGATATGCTGTCCCTTCTGATTTTACAAAAAGCGAGGTATCACCTATGCCTTCTGTGCTTGTCGTTGATGACGATCAAGGAATTCGAGAAATATTGCACTTTATGCTTGAAGATGAGCAATATGCCGTACTGGAAGCAAAAGATGGTATTGATGCACTCAATATTTTAGAGCAACTAACAGAGCCTATCGTGGTGTTACTGGATATGGCGATGCCGCGCATGAATGGCGCAAGTCTCTTACGTGCTATTATTGCGAATAAGCGGCTTCATTCAAATGGCTATATTCTTATGTCCGCACGACGTGATTTGATTACGGATGATTTGAAAGAAATTACCAAGCAGTTGATGATTCCGCTCCTCTCAAAACCTTTTGACATGAAATACATGTTGGCAACCGTTGCAAAAGTGCAGCAACGGATTCGTATGGAGCCATAAAGAGAACGGGCTATTGTGTTGTAGGATGGAGATTTTGTACGGTATAATGTCTTCTGTAATGATTATTTTCGCCACATGTTGAACGGAGTCTATATATCTTCTCAGCTATTGTATGCTGAGAGCAGATAGGCAACAAGGAATGAATGGGAAAGTCTCCTATCGCCAACAGTTCACGCGCTGTGGGAAGCAACGCTGCCGTAAATGTCAGGGTGGTGAGGGGCATGGTCCATACTGGTATGCCTACTGGAGCGAAAATGGTCATACGGTCAGTAAATATATTGGTCTTCATTTGCCGCACACTGTTGAGACTGCGTCACAATTGCTCCGGCAGGAGGAGCAGCGTCGAGCGTCTATTGTGACGATGCAAGGCGCATCGTCTGCTGCGCAGCCCGCCCCCTTACAGATTTATCTGCTCGGCCAATTTCGTGTTGAACGACATCTTGAGGGAGAATGGTTGCCTGTCGATCAGCGTATTTGGCAGCGGCGGCGTGTGCGTGCGCTTCTCGGCTGTCTGCTAAGTAGTCCTGGGCGCCGGTTAGGGCGTGAGCAGGCTATGGAGGCGATCTGGCCCGATCTGGAGGTTGAGGTTGCGGCCAATCGTCTTAATGGGGCCGTCCACGAATTGCGCCAGATTCTCGAACCGGATATCCCGCGTCCCGCGTCTTCACGCCTGTTACGCCTCGAAAGCGATATTTTGCAACTTGCCGACCGTTCACATATCTGGGTTGATGCGGAGGCTTTTGAAGGCCTACTCAAAGATGGTTATGCAACCAGTGATCTGGAGCGGGCTGAAATATTACTCGAACAGGCCGATATGCTCTATCGCGGCAGTTATCTGATCGAAGAACTCTACTCAGAGTGGGCCACGCAGAGGCGCGATGCGCTCCATCGGCGTTGGGTTGGGCTATTGCTGAATTTGGCAAAGCTCCGTATGGCGCATGGGGCCTTTCCCGCCGCGATTGAAGCTCTTGATCGGCTGCGCACTGCGGAACCCGCGAACGAAACAGCTCTGCAACTTCTGATGCTGCTGCTTACCCATCTTGATCGGCGTGGTGAGGCCTTGCAACTCTATAGCCAATATGAAAGCATGCTAAAACGCGAATATAGTGGCGATCCACTACCGGAAACGCGCTCCCTCTACACAACTCTCAAGCAGGGCCATACGCCGGACTTGCCCGTAGCGGATAATGTGCGTTCCTTACTGACTACGAATAGTCCTTCCAAAGAAAGTTCATCTATTTCCACGACATCCTCTGCCGCCACTGGAGATAAGCGCATCCCCATCAAAGCACCGCCTTCGCACGAGAAAACCTTTGTACGCCCTATTTTCCACGTCAGTCGCCAACATCAAAGCCCGCTTGTGGGGCGTGAGCGCGAATTAACTTCTATGCGTCAAGTTCTCCTAAAGCTGGAAGGCAATAAGCGCGAAACGGCAAGCGAGAAACGCGGGCATCCTGCTCGTCACCATGCGCCCGCCGTAAGCCAATCGGCCATGAAACAAACCCATTTTGTGCTGCTGCAAGGCGAACCTGGGATCGGGAAGACGCGCCTTGCTGAAGAATTGAGCATTGAGGCCGATAAACGCGGTTGGGCCGTTGCCTGGAGCCGTGCCTATGAGCAGGAAGGAGCAATTCCTTATCGGCCCTGGACAGAACTCTTGCGTATCCTGCTTCACACGCTTTCGCCTGTTCCAATGCAAACTAGCCAGGCCGTTGCTCCCGATCTCATGACGCTTGCCCAACATTTTTATGAGCGCCCCGACCGACTCGCGGTTCTGTTTCCTGAGTGGTCTATGACAAGCACGACACCGACAGCGCGCACACAGCCT